>CAZNWW010000051.1:0-11039 GCA_964576155.1 uncultured Myxococcales bacterium
TCTTTGTAGACGCCTTCGTTGGCCATCTTACGCTTGAGAATCTTCAGCGCGCGGTCGACATTATCCCCATCGACGGTTACTTCGAGGGGCTGCCACTCGACTGCTTCTTTGAGACGCATATGTAATCACCCGCCTTTCTGCCGAAGTATCGGCGGGCGGTAGATTACCGATTCACCGTAGGGTGTCAAGCCGAAAAGGTCAGGGGATGGAGGGTGTGTCCAGGGGCGCCGGGTCCTCCAGGCCGAGGAGATCGTACATCGAGTGGGCCTGGAACGGGTTCGACAGGACCGGGTTGGACCCGAGGGCGACATAGAAGTGCCGCCGCCCCGGCACGAAGACCACGCCGTGGACCGCGCCGTTGGTGCCGATGGAGACGCAGGTCTTCCAAGCCTCCACGGGACATTCGGTCTGGTTGATCGGGTTGATTCGATCCCTCAGCAGCGCGACCGCTGTCTCCGGATCGAGCTGACCGACGAGGCTGTCTTCTCCCGGACCCAGGAGCGCGGTGAGCCGGTCATGACGCTGGTGGGTGGATTGCCCCGGTGGGAGGGGGAGCCCGTGGGGCACGGTGGCCTCCTCCACGAAGTGGTTGACCGCCCAGACCACGCCGGACTGGTCCAGGTGGCGCACCGCCTGGGCCGCGCCGGTCATCTCGAAGACCGCGGCCTCGCCCCGGTTGCCGTCCGCGACGGCGAGAAGCTCCGAGACCATGTGGTCCTCGGACAGGATGAAGGCCTCGGCCTCGTCGAGGGAGGCGGCTGTCTCCAGCACCTCACGCACCATCTGCACGTGGGAGCGTCCGGTCCGATCGATGGACTCCTGCACAGCGTCCGCGTCGTTGCTGGCCATGGAGAGTCCGGCCGCAGAGATCGCCGTGTACGGGGTCACGTTCCCCGGGAAGCCGATGCTCGCGGTGGGGATCCGGCCCTCCGGGTGGCGCACGATGATGGTGGGGTTGCCCAGGAGGAAGTCGATGGCGTCCCAGTCGGACCAGTCCAGGTTCCGCCCGTGGACCAGCTCTCCGTCCACGGTGGCGGCGCCCGCGGCCACGAACTGGGTGCAGGAGTTCAGCTCCCACTGGAGGTGCTCGATGATCACGTCGCCCCAGGCGAGCATGATGCAGCGGTCGAAGGTCCACCCCTCGTCGCCAAGGACGTCCGCCATGCCCCGGCATTCCTCGACGGCCCAGGGATAGCTCATCTCCACGGCCTCGTCGATGAAGCCCATGGCCTTCGCGATGGGCTCCATGAGGGAGAGCTCCTGGGTGTTCTCCATGATGTACACCGCGTCGATTAGCTGGTCATGCATGAGGGTGGCGAACTGCACACCCATGTCGTAGGGGGTGCCCTTGAGGCGCAGGATCCAGACCCCGTCCCGCAACTCCACGTCGGGCTCGAAGTTGCTCTCCCAGGTCTTGGGAACGACGGGGACGTCGGGTTCCAGGTCTGTCGCCACGTCGCTCGGCATCTCGGGCGTCGTGTCCGGCGCAGGCGAACCATCAGACCCGCCATCACAGGCCCCGAGAGTCAGCACCATCACGACCAGGATCGCACTGCGCATCACGTCACCTCCCAGCGCACTCTACTGCTTCCAGCCTCGCCGTGTCCATCCCGGGCTTGCCTGAGACAGGGATGAGTGGGTACCCTTGCCGCAGACCGGAGGCGGATATGCGAACCCGTTTGATCCTGTTGACTTTGCTCATCACATCTTGCGGAGGCAAGGATGGTGGCAGCGGTGGCGGTGAACCCCTCGAGGATACTCCCGCCGTACTCGACGTCGTTCCGGGGTTGGACACGAAGTCGGGTCATGACGTCTGGGTGATCCCGGTCGCGGACACCGAGGGCAATGAAGACACCGCCGCGCCTCAGGACCTCCCACCGCCGCCAGACATCCCTGCGGCCGACGGCTGGGCGCCCGGCGAGGTGAAGCCCCCGGGGAGCTGCGGCTTCTCGTACGACTTCAGCGCATGGGATCCGTCGGCGAACAAGCCGGACTCCCTGCCCGAGGAGCCCTGGGCGCAGGAGTTCATGGGCGCGTGGGTCGACCCGGTCGCCCACCCCGAGCCCCCGCCGGAGGCCTACGAGGTTGTTCACCTGGGCGCGCGGGAGGAGTTGATCCTGCCGGTCTATTTCGACGACATGCCCATCTTCGAGCGGGCCCTGCCCTGGCACGGTACCCGGCGTTGCTTCGAGCTGCCCCATGGTGCGGTGATGCTCTCCGAGGCCGAGGCCTGGACCCTCTATCGGGACATCGCCGAGAAGACCACCGGCATTTCGATGGTCGTCACGATCGGCCGGCGCTCTGTCGTCGGGCTGCGCGGCGCATCCCCGGGGACCTTCTCGTGGAACGGCAATCCCCCGGATCGCTACAACGACACCCTCGTCCTCCTGTGGGTCGACGAGGACGGGCAGCGGCGGGTGCGGGAACATGTAGCACATACAGACACCGGGCCGGTCGACTTCGGCTGGCACAACTCCTCGTCCCTGCGCCCCAACCGCCGCTACCACCACGCGAACGGCTGGCACAAAGACTACAGCGCGCTGCGGATCCAGGAGGAGGGCTACCGGGTTCGGGACGACACCAACAAGAACGGTTATTGGGACTCGGACCGCAACGGCTGGCTCCCCCCCGAAGGCGAGGACCATGACCGGGGCGGGAGCCTCCACAACATTCATTGCGGCAACGTGAACGGTCCCCTCTTCGATGCGCCCGTTGCGAACAAGTCCGCTGGCTGCCAGGTGATCCCCGGCATCGAGAGCTGGACGACCTTCATCCTGGACGCGTGGACCGGATACGGCGATCCCGTGGACTACTTCCTCGTGGACGCAAGGGACGTGGACCCGACGGTCTGGTCAGACTGCACCCCGGACGGCAGCCACGGCTGTCCGTTCCGGATCGTCGAATTGCCCTTCCAGGCGCAGGGGGATACCTCCAGCGATGGTGAATCCCTCTTCGACGTCTACAACTGCAGCCCAGCGGATGAGCGGGGGCCGGAGCTGGTCTGGGTCCTGAACCTTGACTCGGAGGGGATCCTCCACGCCGCGGTGGACGACATCCCCGGGGACGGTCACGACGTGGATGTCCATCTCCTGGAGGGAGACGATCCCCTGGCCTGCTTATCCCGGGACGACGCAGAGCTCACCTGGGATATCACCCCGGGGCGTTACCTGATCGTCGTGGACACCTGGTTCAGCGACGGCAAGCCACATCCCGGTCCATTCACCCTCGACGTGTGGTTCGAATGAGCGCGTCACTGCGTGCCGCCCTGGTCACGTTGCGGGAGAACGTGGACCGCTTCATGGTCCAGTGCCTCGAACGGCACGGGGACGCCATGGCCTGCCAGCCAGGCTGCGCTACCTGCTGCGCGGCGGATCTTACGGTCTTCCCCGTGGAGGCAGCGCCCTTGTTCACTGCGGTGCAGGCGCTGCCGGAGGAACTCCGGGCTGCGGTCCGGGAACGGGCCGAGGCAGGCGTGCACTGCGCGCTCCTGGTGAATGAACGCTGCGTGGTCTATGAGGAGCGTCCCGTCATCTGCCGCACCCAGGGGCTGGCCCTGCTCCTGGATGACGGAACCGTGGCCGCGTGTCCCCTGAATTTCGACGACACACCCGAGGCCGTCCCGGCCGAGGATCAGATGAGCCTGCCCCGGCTCAACCTCATGCTGTCGATGCTCCACCGCTCCTCCCTGGCGTTGGTCGGCCACCCGGACGAGCGCGTGCGCCTGGCGGACATCGCTGGCGCTACTTTCCGTCCCTAGGTTTGTTTCTGCGCCGATGCGCCCGGGCGGCCTGCTTGACCAGGTCCCGTGCCCATTCGTCGGGGCGGTAGAGGAACTCCGCGGCTGGGGGACAGAGGGGGGAGTCGGTGTAGATCTGCAGATGGTACTTACCCCCGATGAGGCGGTGCACCTTCCCGTAGTGGGCCTCGGCCAGCACGAAGATGTCGATGTGACGCTCCTCGAGGGTGTAGCCCGTGTCCTCCACCACGAAGCAGCCGTCGTGGAAGTCGATGCCGCCGTCGGGCGCGGGGACGGGGATCCCGACAAAGTCGGGCAGGAAGACGATCTCCCCGACCGGGAGGTGACCGTTCTCCGCGATGGAGCGGAATGGGTGCAGGGGGACATGGCTGCCCCATCCCCACGGGGCCTCGGACCGGTCCACGACGAAAAAACACCAGCCGAGGGGGGCCTCGGGGTGCCGCTCGTTCAGGTTGAGCACCCGCCCGTCCTCGAGGACCCCGGTGCCTTCCAGGCTGATCTCCTTGGCGAAGGCCTCGGGGACAGTAGCGAGGACCTTGCTCTGACAGTCGATCAGGGGTGCGACCTTCGCGCCCTTGTGCTCCCGCTCGAACGCGATCCAGTAGTAAGTGACCTTGAAGTTGCCTGCGTCGTCACCGAAGCGCGGATCTCCCTTTGCTGGCCCTGGGGACAGGAGGGCGAGGAGAATCAGTACGATCATCGGTCGCGCGGTGCGCACGCTAACCACCTCTTCCGTTGTTAGTACTTTAGACGATTCGAGTGGGAAGACAAGACGGGAAGAACGACTTGATCTGTTGGATCCCGGGGGACATAATGCGCGACCTGACAGGAAACGGAGGCGTGCGCTATGAAGCTAGCGGTCATCGGAACGGGGTACGTCGGCCTGGTCGCCGGCGTTGGCTTCGCGGATAGCGGGAACGACGTGATCTGCGTGGACATGGACCAGAGCAAGATCGATATGCTCAACCGGGGCGAGGTCCCCATATACGAGCCGGGGCTGGACACCCGCCTCGCCAGGAACCGCGAGGACGGCCGCCTCACGTTTACGATGGATACTGCGGCCGCAGTCAGGGCCTCCTCGGTGATCTTCATTGCGGTGGGTACACCGCCGGACGAGGACGGCTCTGCGGACTTGAAGTACGTGCTGGCCGTGGCCCGGGACATCGCGCAGTCCATGGACGGCTACCGGGTCGTGGTGAACAAGAGCACCGTGCCCGTGGGCACCGCGGAGAAGGTCCTGGCCGAGATCACAAGGCTCACCGACCAGCCCGTGGACGTGGTCTCCAACCCCGAGTTCCTCAAGGAAGGCGCAGCGATCAGCGACTTCATGAAGCCGGACCGGGTGGTCATCGGGTGCAAGACCGAGAAGGCCCGGAAGGTCATGGGCGAGCTCTACGCCCCCTTCGTCCGTACCGGGAACCCGATCATCTACATGGACAACCGGTCCGCTGAGATGACCAAGTACGCGGCGAACGCGATGCTGGCCACCCGGATCTCGTTCATGAACGAGGTCGCCAACCTCTGCGACAGGGCCGGCGCGGACGTGAACAAGGTCCGCCTGGGCATGGGCACCGATCCCCGCATCGGGAACAAGTTCCTCTTCCCCGGAGTGGGGTATGGCGGCTCGTGCTTCCCCAAGGATGTCCAGGCCCTGGTGCGCACCGCGACGGAGCACGACTTCACCCTCGAGGTCCTCAACGCGGTCCACGCGGTGAACGAGAACCAGAAGGGACTCCTGGCGCGTAAGGCTGTTGAGCAGTTCGGCGAGGATCTCTCCGGGCTCACCTTCGCAATGTGGGGACTAGCGTTCAAGCCCAACACCGACGACATGCGGGAGGCCCCGGCGCTCATCCTGGTGCGGGAGCTGGTGTCTCGCGGCGCTCGGATCGTGGCCTATGACCCCGTGGCGATGCCCAAGGCGAAGGACCTCTTCTCCGAAGGAGTCGAGTACCGGGACAACCCTTACGAGGTCCTCGAGGGCGCGGACGCGCTCATGGTGGTCACCGAGTGGAACCGCTTCCGTAACCCGGACTTCGAGCGCATCCGTAAAGCGCTGAAGCAGCCCATCATCTTCGATGGGAGGAACCTCTACGAACCGGAGCGGATGCGGGAGTTCGGGTTCACGCACTACACCATCGGGCGGGGGACGGTCGGTCGCTGACCCACCCCCAACCCCGAGGAGACAGCATGAAGTCACGCAGGATCCTGGTCACAAGCGCGCTCCCGTATGCCAACGGGAGTATCCACATCGGGCACCTGGTGGAGTACATCCAGACCGACATCTGGGTGCGTTTTCAGAAGATGCGGGGACACGACTGCCGCTACATGTGTGCGGACGACACCCACGGCACCCCCGTGATGCTCTCCGCCCGAGACCAGGGCATCACCCCCGAGGAGCTCATCGGTCAGATGCACGAGGAGCATTCCGCGGATTTTCTGGACTTCAACGTAGCCTTCGACAACTACTACTCCACCAACTCCGAGGAGAACCGGGAGTTCGCCGAGCGGATCTATGGGGCCCTCAAGGAGAAGGGGCATATCCTCCAACGGAACATCGAGCAGCTCTATTGCGACCACGACAAGATGTTCCTCCCGGACCGCATGGTCCGCGGGACCTGCCCGATCTGCGGCGCGCCGGACCAGTACGGGGACTCCTGTGAGATCTGCGGCGCAGCCTACAACCCAACGGAGATCAAGGGCGCAGCCTGCGCGCTCTGCGGCGGCGGGCCGGTGCTGCGCACCAGCGACCACTACTTCTTCCGCCTCGGGGACTTCACGGACTTCCTCAAGGAATGGATCTCGGACCCGGAGCACGTGCAGCCCCAGATCCGCAACAAGCTCGAGGAGTGGTTCACGGAGGGGCTCCGCGACTGGGGCATCTCCCGGGACGCGCCCTACTTCGGGTTCCGGATCCCCGACACCGAGGACAAGTACTTCTACGTCTGGCTCGACGCGCCCGTGGGGTACATCGCATCCACGAAGAACTGGGCCGACCGCAACGGACGTACCTGGGAAGAGTTCTGGATGGACGAGGATGCGGAGATCGTCCACTTCATCGGCAAGGACATCGTCTACTTCCACTGCCTCTTCTGGCCGGCGATGCTCGCCGGCGCGGACTTCCGGCCTCCGGATCGGGTGTTCGTGCACGGCTTCCTCACGGTTGACGGGAAGAAGATGTCCAAGAGCCGGGGGACCTATATCAAGGCCCGCACCTACCTGGACCACCTGCCCCCGGAGTTCCTGCGGTACTACTACGCGTCCAAGCTCTCCGACCGGGTGGACGACATCGACCTGAACCTGGATGACTTCGTCTCCCGGGTGAACGCTGACCTGGTGAACCGGCTCGCAAACCTCGGCAGCCGCACGGTGAACTTCCTCGCTCGCAAGATCGACGGCCGCCTGGGACGGATCGATCCGGGCGCTGAGCCCCTGCTCAAGGCCATGGAGGACGGTGCTAGGCGGGTAGCGGAGTTCTACGAGGGGCGGCGGTACTCCCGCATGAGTCGTGAGGTCATGCGCCTCGCGGACGAGGCGAACCTCTATCTCACCCAGGCCGCGCCCTGGAAGGTGGTGAAGGACGACCCGGAGCGGGCCAAGGAGATCTGCACAGCGGGCGTGAACATGTTCTATCGCCTGGTGACGATGCTCCAGCCGGTCCTCCCGGACCTCGCCTCGCAGGTCGGCAGGATCCTCGGTACGGAGGTCACCTCCTGGGACCAGATCGCCGTGCGCCTGGAGGACCGGGAGCTGGGCGAGTTCGGGAATCTGGTGGAGCGGATCTCCCAGGACGCGGTGGACGCGATGGTCAACGACGCGAGGGCCGAGTTCGAAGAGGCCGGTGCGCCGGATATCGAGGTGGAGGCACGGGAGGGCGCGGAGGACCTGGCCGCCACGATCAACTACGACGACTTCATGAAGCTCGACATCCGGGTGGGTGTCGTGGTGAAAGCCGAGGAGGTCGAGGGCGCGTCCAAGCTCCTGCGTCTGCAGATAGATCTCGGAGAGTTGGGCCGTCGCCAGATCTTCGCCGGGATCAAGAAATCCCACGCCTCGGAGGATCTCCTGGGCCGCAAGGTCCTCGTTGCGGCCAACCTCGCAGCCCGGAAGATGCGCTTCGGCCTGTCCGAGGGTATGGTCCTGGCCGCTGGCCCCGGAGGCAAGGACATCCACCTGGTCGAGGCCGACGACGGCGCCAAGGCCGGTGACCGTGTTCGCTAGATGAGTTCCTCTCTCAGCCGCTGGCTCTGGGTCGTAACCGCCGCGGGGATCCTCCTCCTCACTTCCTGGCCGAACCCCGGCAACCTGTTCCCACCTCAGGTCCTGAGCTGGGACAAGATCGCGCACGTGATCGTGTATCTCCCCTACGGCTTCTTCATGGCCCTTTCCCTCCGGGGCGGGGCTCCCCGTTGGGCATGGGGCCTGGCCCTGGCCTTCCCGATCCTGGACGAACTCCACCAGATCCTGATCCCCGGGCGCTTCTGCTCCGTGGCAGACATGGTGGCCGACGCTGCAGGGGTGGTCGCCGGTCTCCTCCTCGGTCGCAGGATCCGCCATTGTCCTTGACGACGCTCGCGTGATCGTTATACTAATCGACCGCTGAAGACCCCGAACCCCGAGGAGGAACGGATGGGCAAGGGCGACTACACGATCAAGAGTTCCCAGCGCAAGCGGCAGCGCCGCCTCAAGCGCCGGATGAAGCGGATTGCCGCGACTAAACGGGCCGAGCGGGCTGCCGCGAGGTAGCCGCTCCTGTGTCCGGGAGCACAGCGATGCGCGACCCCGATTGCATCTTCTGTAAGATCGCCGCAGGCGAGATCCCTGCGGACCTGGTCCTGGAGACAGCGCATAGCGTGGTCTTCAAGGACACCAACCCCGCCGCGCCGATCCACTATCTGGTGATCCCGAGGGATCACATCCCCACGTTGAATGACGCTGCGGACGCCTCACCAGAGGTTCTGAAGGACCTGTTACAGTCCGCAGCTGCTGTTGCGGAGACCGTGGGCGTGGCCGAGGACGGTTGGCGCCTGGTGACCAACGTGAACCGTGACGGCGGGCAACAGGTCTTCCATTTGCATATGCATCTCCTCGGCGGACGCCAGATGAGATGGCCCCCCGGCTAGACTTCGGATAGGGAGAGGAACATGAAGAAGGCATTGATCCTGGCGTTGACCCTGGCCATTGCGGGCCTCACAGGTTGCGGCGAAGAGGCGGACTCGGGGACGACCATCGACGACCCTGACGTGCCCCTCGACGACGAATACGGCAAGCCCCTGCTCGGGGAAGAGTCCCCCAGCACCGGCAAGGGTGACTCTGTCAGCGGCGGCCGGGGGCTCCCGGTGAGCGTGGACGATTCGTCGACCCAGGTCTGGGACGTGTGGAACGCATGGCTCGACACGGACACCGAGGACGCCCGCCTGGCCGGGATCGCCTGGGGTGCTGCCTCGGGTCTCACCTGGGAGGAGAAGTACCGCCTCTGGATCGCGGAGATGGACAGGACCGAGTCCACGGGTGGGTACTCCAACTACGAGACCTTCACCCTAGCCACACCGTATGGGCGGACCCTCCCCGCGCCGAACCTCGAATGCGCTGAGACGGCGCTCTTCCTGCGGGGCCTCTTCGCGTCGTGGTATCACCTGCCCTTCTACGTCATGGCCTACTCCTCTGGTGAAGGATATATCTACTTCGGCCATTTCGGTATTCGGACCACGGCAGGCCGCTGGAAGAACATGCCCAACTTCAAGAACTACGCCGAGGACTACGAGAACCGGCCCGCAGCGGAGTATACGACGAGCTGGCCCAACGATACGAAGCTTCGGGGCCGCAAGCTCTCCAAGAACGGCGACGACGAGAACGACTTCCTCGGCGAGGGCAAGTACGCGGGCGCTTACTTCGACGAGGTCCTGCTGAACAAGCGCGTGGGGCATTTCCTGATCTTCCTGCTCTCCTACACCGGCTCCGTGCACCTCGCCTCAGCGGACAACACCTTCAACCTCGACCCCCGGGCCATCGACGAGGGCGACGTGCTCCTGGAGCGCTGGCAGAAGAAGGGCATCGGCCACACCCTGGTGGTCAAGTCCGTGGAGAACCTCGAGTCCGGGCAGATCGACGCCGAGCTGGTCTCTGGCTCCATGCCCCGGCGGCAGCCCAAGTGGGAGGACGGAGCGAAGTCCAAGAACTACTTCGTGAACGACTACTGCGGCGGAGTGGGCGAGGCCAGCGACGGCACCCCCTACGCCAGGCTCGGCGGTGGGCTGAAGCGTTGGCGGCAGCCCCAGGTCATCGACGGCTACTACTACCACACGGTGCCCGCGGGCGACCGGGACTACTGGATCAAGGACAACGACCTCGACGCGCTCGCAGGCCGCATCGCGACCTTCGAAGAACTCCTCGGCCAGCTCTCCCCCGAGGCCAAGAAGGCCATGCTCCTCGAGACCATCGAGGAGAAGCGTCTCCACCTGCGGAACTATCCGGCGTCGTGCTCCGCCCGCATCGCTCGGGAGGAGGCCTTCTCGGCGCTCTACGAGCTGGAGGCGGATGAGTGGGGCCGGTCGGTGACCAACGTGGACAAGGACTACCGGATCCTCGAGGACTACGTCTTTGCTGAGCTGGTCTATGAAAAATCCCGCACCTGCTGCTGGAACTCCACCACGCCGGCCATGTACGAGATCGCCATGGAGTACAACCTGGGCATCGTCTATGACGAGGAGACCCAGACCTGCAACCAGCCCGAGGTTTTCATGGTCAAGGACGGCGGCTACCCGGTCTTTGAGGCCTACGCTGAAGAGATCGGCAAGGGTGATCTCTGGGTGGCTTGGACCGCGGACGAGACCTGCCCCCAGTCCGGCGTGGAGAACGACACCGAGCAGGAGCACGTCGGGACCCCGCTCTGCGACATCGTCGCGGACGTGATGGGCGAGGGCGGCTCCACGGAGCAGCCCACGGGCTGCACCGATCAGTTCGACGGCAACAGCACGTCGACCGCCGCTCACGCGATGGGTACGGGCACCGAGTCGGGCCTCCAGATCTGTGGCGGCCTCTCCGACTGGTTCGTCATCGAGGGCGACGGCTCCCCCTGGTTGGTGACGATCGACTTCGAGAACGACGACGGTGACCTGGATCTGAAGCTCTTCGACGACGGCCTGGCGGAGATCGCCTCCTCGGCCAGCGTTGCCGACACCGAGTCCGTGCGCCTCCCCGCGGAGGCCGGCACCCACTACGGCGAGGTCCAGGGCTACAGCGGCGCCGAGAACGTGTACAAGATCACCATCGACTAGCCCCAATG
>CAZNWW010000051.1:11049-12475 GCA_964576155.1 uncultured Myxococcales bacterium
ACGTCTGGATGAACTCGGGTTAGCCCGCGTTAGCCCCAATGCCGATCAGTTAAGTCTGTTTTCCTGCTTTGACACGGGAGGCCACTCGCCCCATTTGTGGGAGGGGCTGATATGGAACGACCTGTCAAATGTAGCTCGATCGTTGCCGAGGGGGTCCCCTGTTTTTCTGGAGTCCAGAGTCAGCGGACGGAGTTGGACGCTTCGACGACGAGTCAGAGTGAGAGATTTTTTTGGCTGTTCGGTATCTGTCGGACGCAACGAAACCCGCAGTTGCCGTACCCGGTATCGGGGACCAACCAGGACCGAAACGTCGCGCTGACGAGCCCTGGGTAAATGCTGCCCCAATCACCACCACGTACCATGCGCGTTGACCCTTCGCCCGATGATGTCCACTCTAACAAGTTGCCAGCCATATCACACAGCCCGCTCACGCTGTCTCCGCTACGCTTCGAACAGACGGGCCAGGACCCGGCCTCACCGCAGCCAAGGGTGTTTGATTCTGAGGAGCCCTTCGTCTTGCCGTCATCCATCACGCAACGTGCACAGGTGGCCTCCTCACTGCCCCAGGGGCACTTCCGGCTTCCTTTATTCGACGCCTCCGCCTCCCACTCCTTCACCGTGGGGAGGCGCCCACCCACCCACTCGCAGAACTGTTTGGCTCCATACCAGTCCACGCAGTTCATCGGGTGCGAGTCTCTGCCTCGCTGGCCCCAGTTGCAGTACTTTTCTGTAAATTTCATCTTGCGGTGCTTTGCAAGGCACGCCCCTGCGTCCACGCACGCACGATACTGCGCCAAAGTCGTCTCGGACCTGGCGAAAGAAATCTCCACGGGCTTGCTGTATACCCACTCGACCTTGGCTATACTTGTCTCCTCGCCCCCTTCTGCCAACGCCACAGAGTGCACGCCGATGCTGACTTGTGAGACCCCCAGCATGAGGACCGAAATCCAAATCAGTCGCATCCGTTCCCTCCGTTTATTCGATGTGCTTTGGAAGCATGATATCCGTACTGCGTGGAAAGCAAGTAGTTTCTACGGCCCTCCCGCTCCTTCGTTTCTCCTAGCCCCAAAACAAGCGAATCTACCTGCCGCAGCGGCCGACCTATCAATGCTGAACGGCAGTCGGATCCATGGACCCAGGTTCGATCGCGAAGAACTTAAAAACACTTGATTTTCCGAGCCCGATCCGAATACTAAGCGCCTGCCCGCGGACTGCGCGGGGTGATTTCTCGTATGGAGGATCTGGCATATGGCCAACACCAAGGACCTGAGCCGTAGCGATCGGAAGAAGACCAAGCGTACGCAGCGTAAAGAGCTGAAGAAGGTCTACGCCGATTTCAATCGCGAGGACAACAAGAAGTTCCGCAAGGCCAAGAAAGGCGGCGTCAAGGGCTTCAAGCTGGGGACCAACGAGGAGGACTGATGTC
>CAZNWW010000052.1:0-9590 GCA_964576155.1 uncultured Myxococcales bacterium
CGAGGCCTCCTGGCAGGGATCCAGGAAACACCCCTCTCCGGGAACACATTGCTCTTCCCAAAGGTCGGTGCCTGCGTCCACGGAGGAATCCAGCCCGGTATCCGGTGCCCCCGAATCGAAGGCGAGATCGAACACCGGCTCGGCATCGCCCGCCGCGTCTTGTTGTGGATCATCCGGGATGTCCGATGAAACGGTCTCTCCGGTCTGGGTGGAGCAGGCCGCGGTGACCACCAGATAAAAACAGATGGAGAAGAATCTCTTCATGTCATGTCCCCTCGCAGACCAGCCAGTCGTATTGGTGCCCGGTGTCCCAGCACTTGGTGACGCCGTGGTTCTCGGGATCGCAGTACGAGCAGGCCTCCTTGCGGATAGCGGAGAAGCCCGAGTTGGAGTAGGCCACGCAGCTGCTCTGATCCACGGCCACGCTGTAGCCCCCGAAGGTGCCTGCGGTGGTGGTGTTCTTGGTTATGATCCAGGTGTGGTGGTTGTCGATCCCGTAGGCGTGGGTGATCAGGTTCTGCGCGTCGGACTGGTTCTTGGGCGTGAACCAGGCCAGGCCCTTGCCCTCGCAGAAGGTGTTGTAGCTGTTCAGGGGCGCGTTGGGGTTGGACTTGAAGAGGTACACCGTGCGCCCGGAGTGGGTGTACTGGTTGAAGGCCACCCATGGGGCGACGCAGGAGTTGGAGCAGCCGTCTCCGTTGTTGTCGTTGCCGTCGTCGCAGTCCTCGCCGGGCTCCGTGATCCCGTTCCCGCAGCAGGGGGTGATGGGCTCAGTTGTGCAGCCTTGGGCGGGGTCACACACGTCCGTGGTGCAGACGTCTCCATCATCGCAGACCGGCGGATCTGAACCGATGCAGCCGCCGTCGACGCAAGCGTCGACCTGGGTGCAGGCGTTCTGGTCGTTACAGGGGTTGGAATTGTAGGCGTGGATGCAGCCCGCGTCCACGTCGCAGGAGTCGTCGGTGCACGGGTTGGAGTCTTCGCAGTTCGGGGGCGTGCTCCCGACGCAGTCTCCGTTCGCGCACACGTCCGCCAGGGTGCACGCGTCTCCGTCATCGCAGGGCACCGTGTTGGGGACGTTCGTGCAGCCGACGCCGGGCACGCACGCATCGTCGGTGCAGAGATTTTCGTCGTCACAGGTGTCTGGTGTGGTGCTCACGCAATCGCCTGCCACGCAGGTGTCTACCAGGGTGCAGGGGTCCCCGTCGTCACAGGGGATCGTGTTCGGCGTGAAGGTGCATCCCGTTTGTGGGTTGCAGGCGTCGTCGGTGCAGAGGTTACCGTCGTCGCAGGGAAGGGCTGGGCCGCTCTTGCAATCCCCCAGGTGGCAGGCGTCGCCCACGGTGCAGATGTCCCCGTCGTCGCAGGGGTTCTGGTTCAGCAGGTGGACGCAGCCCCCGGACGCGGGGTTGCACAGGTCCGTGGTGCACACGTCCTCGTCGTCGCAATCCGGGATCCCGGAGGCCACGCAGAAGCCGTCATCGCAGTGGTCACCGGTGGTGCAGGGGTTCCCGTCGTCGCAGTCCGCGGCCGCGGCGGAGGGGATATGGGCACAGCCCTGGATATCGTCGCAGACGTCATCGGTGCAGGGATTTCCGTCATCGCAGGAGAAGATCCCGGTGGTGACGCAATCCCCGAGTTCACAGTGGTCGCCGGTAGTGCAGGGATCTCCGTCATCGCAGGGCGCGTCGTTGAGCGCATGGACACAGCCCGACGTCGGATCGCAGAAGTCCGTGGTGCAGAGGTTGTCGTCCGCGCAGTCCAGGCCGCCCTCGAAGGCGCAACCCCCATCCGCACAATGGTCCCCCACTGTGCAGGGGTTCCCGTCGTCGCAGCTCTCGTCGTCATCGGGCGCAAAGACGCACCCTTCCCCCGGCGCGCAGCTATCCGCGGTGCAGGGGTTGCCGTCGTTGCAGGTGGAGAGCGGGGCGCCGGGGACGCAGGCGCCGTCCTGGCACCCGTCGCCAAGGGTGCAGAGGTCACCGTCCTGGCAGAGCACGTCGTCCTCCTCCGTCGGCTCGAAGGAGCACTCCCCGGACAGGGGGTGACAAACGGCCTCGAGGCAGGGGGCGTCGACGCCCTCGGGGTCCGGACATTCGACCACGGTGCCCGGGTCCACCACGCATTCGCTGGGCAGGACCGTGGTGTCGCAGGCGAGTATACCGTTGCACACGTCCCCGTCCTCCAGCGCGAGGCAGTCCACGTCGGTGTCGCAGTCACAGTCGATGTCGAAGCCTTCACAGATCCCCTGCTTGCATTGGTCGGCCACGGTGCAGGGGTCCCCGTCGTCGCAGGCGGCGGTGTTGAAGGAGTACATGCAGCCCCCGGTGGGGTCGCACGCGTCCGTGGTACAGGGGTTGTTGTCGTCGCAGTCGATGGTGGTCCCTGCGCAGATCCCGGCCTCGCAGTGATCTGCCAGGCTGCACACGTCGCCGTCGTTGCAGCTCGTCCCGGTGAGGGTGTCGTGGGTGCACCCGGTGTCCGCGTCGCACGCGTCCGCGGTACAGTCGTTCCCGTCGTCGCAGGCCACGTCGTCGGTGACCCCGTCGCAGTCGTTGTCCAGACCGTCGCAGGTCTCTTCGTCAGGTTCAGCCGCGTCGCAGGCGCCGAGGCCCTCATCCGTGCAGGCCCGGAGCCCGGGGCAGGTCCCGAATCCGTTGGTCGAGGTACAGGGGGTGGCGAGGCCCAGCTTCACCGAGAGGGGAGAGCACGCGCAGATCCCGGAGTCCGAGACGCATTGCTTCAGGCCCACTCCTGCGGTGGTCTTCGCGTCCACGCAGGAATAGCCCGTCGGACAGAGGCCGTCGTCGGAGCAGTCCGCGCCGCAGTAGCTGCCCTCCGGGCCGTAGTCGATGCACGCGTCCTCGATGGCGCCCGTGGCGCAGTCGTCCTGGACCGAGCAGGGCCTGCAGAGGTGTGCGTACGGGCTGACGCAGGCGAAGACCATGTCCGGGCCTGTGTTCAGGGCCTGGCAGTCCCACCCGTCGGGGCAGTCCTCGAGGCATTCGATGGTGCAGACCGTGTCGCCCATATGCGGGACGCAGAGGCCGAAGAGGCAGTCGCCACCGTCCCCGCAGGGGTCACCGAAGCAGCCGGCGCCCGGCTCGCAGGCGGGCTCCGTGTCGAGGGACGTGATGTCATGTGATCCGTTGTCCGATGCCGGAACGTCGGGCCCCGCCAGGTCTGTGCCGATGTCAGCCCCAACCGGGGGGGCATCCTCGAGCGCGCCGTCCGTCGAGGAGGTGTCTTCGGAGGTCGACACCGGGTCGGTGCCGCCGCTGCAGGCGATAGCGAGCAGCAGGACAGGGACGAGGATCAGGGATCTCATGATGACTCCTCGGGGGCTTTTTGGAGGTCCTTGAGCAGGGAGACGGAGCTGATCCGACGGGCTGCCTCTTCGTAGGTGATCTGGCCTGCGTCGTAGAGCTCTTTGAGGCGCGCGTCCATCACAACCATGCCTTCTTTGCGCGCACCCTCCATGATGGTGCGCGTCTGGTGGGTCTTTCCCTCGCGGATGTGGTTGGCGACGGCCCGGTTCTTCACCAGGATCTCCGCCGCCAGGATCCGCCCCTTGCCGCTGGCGTGGGGGAGCAGCTGCTGCGAGATGACACAGAGGAGCGCAAAGGAGAGCTGCAGGCGGACCTGCGAATGATGGTGGGGCGGGAACACGTCGATGATCCGGTCGATGGACTGGATCGCGTCGTTGGTGTGCAGGGTAGCGATGACGAGGTGACCGGTCTCTGCAGCGGTGAGGGCCGCGCCGATGGTCTCGGGATCCCGCATCTCGCCCACCAGGATCACGTCGGGATCCTGGCGGAGGACGTACTTGAGCGCGTTGCTGAATGACAGGGTGTCCGCGTGGAGTTCCCGCTGATCCACCACGGCCTTGATGTTCGGGTGGATGAACTCGATGGGATCCTCGACGGTGATGATATGGCATCGCCGTGTGTTGTTGATGAGGTGGATCATCGACGCCATGGTCGTGGACTTGCCTGATCCGGTCGGCCCGGTCACCAGGATCAGACCGTGGGTCCTGAGGGCCAGGTCCTTCACCGACGGCGGGAGACCGAGCTGCTCCAGCCCCGGGACCTCCCGGGGGATCGCCCGGAATGCACCGGCCACAGAGCCCTTCTGGTAGTAGACATTGGCCCGGAAGCGGAGGTCCGCGGAGACGGCGAGGCTGAAGTCCAGCTCACGGGACTCTTCGAACTTCGCCTGCTGGGTCTCGTTGAGCAGGGAATAGACGAGGCGCCGGGAGTGCTCAGGAGTGAGCACCAGCTTCAGCGCGGAGCCCAGCTCCCCATCGACCCGGACCATGGGGGGCGAGCCCGCGGTGATCAGCAGATCGCTGGCGCGCACTCGCCCTACATACTCGAAGAGCGACTTCATGTTCAGGCGCTGACGATTGCCCCCCGTCTGTGATCTGTCGCCGCCATGATTCACGATCGTCACCTCTCGTCGTCGTCGAGGTTGATGGAGTCCACGCCGGTGAACATCCCCTGCATGTTGAGCCGGAATTCGTCAGGATTCGGGGCATTCGCCACGCCGACATCGAAGCTGATGAGTTTCTTCTTGCACAGGCGCACCAGGGACCGCGTGAGGGTGGTCATTCCAGCGTCCATGGCCCGGGACATGGATTCGTGGAGCCCTGTCAGGTTTCCGTCGGCGATGTTCTTTCGGACAGCGGCCGTGGCCCGGAGCACCTCCACCGCGGGGACGCTTCCCTTCCCGTCCATCCTGGGGAGCAGCCGCATTGAAGCAATGCCTACGAGGGTGGCCGCGAGGTTCGCCTGGATCTGGGGCCTGGCTGCGGCGGGGAAGTAGCCGAGGATCCGCTCGATGGACTGGATAACGCTGTTGGTGTGAAGGGTGCTCAGGACCAGGTGTCCGGTGAGCGCCGCAGCCATCGCGGTCGAGATCGTCTCTCCATCCCGCATCTCCCCGATGAGGATCACGTCGGGGGACTGGCGGACGACATGGCGCAGGGCCTTGGAGAAGCTCTCGGTGTCGTATCCGACCTGCCGCTGGTGGATCAGGCAGCGGAGCTCGTCGTGGACGAACTCGATGGGGTCCTCGATAGTGACGATGTGGCCGTCCCGGGTCTGGTTGATGCGATGGATCAAGGACGCCAGGGTCGTGGACTTGCCGCTCCCTGTGGGACCGGTTACCAGGATCAACCCGGCGCGGGCCTCGGACATCTCCAGGACCGTTTCCGGCAGGCCGAGCTTCTGAAACTCTACGTTGCCCGAGGGGATGTGTCTGGCAGCGAGGGCCAGGGTTCCCTGCTGCATGAAGAGGTTGATCCGGAAGCGCCCGATCCCGGGCAGCACGAAGGCAGCGTCGATGTCAGGGGACTCATTGAAACGCTCCCGAGCCACCGGGGTGAGGATCTGATCCACGTACCGACCGAAGTCTTCCGCCTTAGGTACCGGCCACTCGGTGCGCACCACGCGTCCGTTGACCCGGAACGCGGGCGAGGAGCCGGCCCTCAGGAAGAGGTCCGACGCCTTCACCGTAGCCATGAGCGACAGGTAGCCTTCGAGGGAGGGGAGGTCCGGTCCGTCCCAATGGACCAGCACGGACTCGTCGAGGAACCCGGTTTTCTTCTGATCCACCATGTTGAAAGATTAGCCGAGTCCGCCACCTGAATACAACCGGCTGGAATCCAGGTTTGGGTTTGACCGCTCTTCAGGGACTGAGCAGGGCGTCCAGGTCGAAGTCCCCGGCGCCGATGAAGTCCGCGTCCCGGCCCCGCAGATACGCGCTCACGTCCGCGAAGCCGTCCTCCTCGAAGTCCAAGTCCACCAGGACCTCGCGCTCTCCCGGTTCGGCCAGGGACAGGAGGGTGTACGCGACGAGGTGGTGGCTCTCGAAGCCCAGGGGGTTGGCGAGGCCCAGGGTGAAGAGCTCTGCGAGCCATCCCAGGACCCCGAGCTCCTCCGAGGGTGACCCGGGTGACCTCCTGGAAGAGCTGGACGAGAGCGCCAGCTTGAGATCCAGCAGCTCTCCCGTCAGGAAGCCCGGCCCGGCGAAGTCCGGGTCGTATTGCTCGCCGTAGACACCCTCCAGGACTACCATTTCAGGGCTCCCGGGACTGTATCATGAATTTCAATTTGTGTGGGAGGCCCTATTAGGGCCGACTCTCTCTCAGCGGCCGGCGACCTGGCCTTCCACGAGCAGGGTCACGGTGGTCCTAACCGGCGTAGACGCGTAGTAGAAGGCGCCGACGCCGGCGATGTGGACGGTACGGAAGCTGATAGCGCGATACACCAGCGCCTGGTGTTCGATGCCAGCGTCTCGCAGGCGCCAGTCGATCTCCGCCGCCGGGGCGTCCGCTATCACTGCGCGGATCCGATCACCGAGCTCATTCTCTATGAGCTCGTCGTCGGAGGGCTGGTACTCCTTGGGATGGGCGCCGAGGATGGTGTCGCCGTCGACCCACCGGCCGAAGTTGTCCTCGGCGCGGTCGCGGTAGTGCTCGAAGGACTGGATGAGCTCCGGCAGCTCGGCCAGGGTGGCGCCGGGGAGCTCCCGGAGGTTGTGTACGAAGTACCAGCGGTAGTCGACCACGGAGGTCTGCTTCTTCTCGACTGAGAACTCCATGGCGCCCGCGGGGACCTTCTTTTCGGCGACCTGCTTGATTCCGAGGGTGCCGCAGCCGGAGAGGAGGGCCGCCAGGGCCAGGGTCGTGATTATTTTGTGGGGGGTGTTCATCGTCTTCCTGCCTTTCTTGAGTCTGTGTACCCCGGGCGCTACGACGGGATGTGTCGTAACTTTAGGGGTTTTTCCTTCGCGGATCTCCGGAGCTTGACCCGGCACCATGGGATCCCGTAGATTCTGCGGTCATGGAAATCCCGGACAAGATGCGCCCCCGCAACCCCACAAAAACCCGTGCATTCGGTGCAGGGAAGCGGGAGAACCACGACGCGGGAGACTTCTACGGACGCTTCACCGCGCCGACCCTCTCCGACGACGACGTGGTGCGCCCGTGCGCTGCAGCGAACCGCATTTTCTGCGGGGACGCCCGGGACATGGGGGCCGTGGACGACGCGTCCGTTGCCCTCGTAGTCACGTCGCCGCCGTACTTCGCGGGCAAGGAGTACGAGCAAGCCCTCGGAGAGGGGCATGTTCCGGGATCGTATATTGAGTACCTGCGTATGCTCCGGGACGTCTTCACCGAATGCAGCCGGGTCCTCGAGCCCGGTGGCCGAATCGCCGTGAACGTGGCCAACCTGGGGCGGAGGCCTTTCAGGAGCCTGGCCGCGGACGTGACCCGGATCCTCCAGGATGGCCTAGGCCTCCTGCTGCGCGGTGAGGTGGTCTGGCTCAAGGCCGAGGGGGCCAGCGGCTCCTGTGCCTGGGGCAGCTTCTGTCGTGCGTCCAACCCGGTGCTTCGGGACATCTCGGAGCGGGTCGTTGTCGCTTGCAAGGGTCGGTTCGATCGGGCGATCCCTGTGAAGCGGCGGGTCGCGCTGGGTCTCCCCCATGAGAGCACGATCTCCAAGACTGAGTTCATGGAGGCTACCCTGGACGTGTGGCGTATCCGCCCGGAGAGCGCCCGCCGGGTGGGCCACCCGGCGCCCTTTCCCGTGGCGCTGCCCGAGCGCTTCATTCAGCTCTACACCTACCGCGATGACGTCGTACTCGACCCCTTCATGGGAGCCGGCTCGACGGCAGTGGCCGCGGTACGAAGCGGCCGTGGATACGTCGGGTTCGATACGGACCCGGATTATGTGAAGCTCGCAGAGAAACGCGTCGCCGCCGAAGACGTCGCCGCACAGGAACAGGTAACGGAAGGAGGAGACGATGACTGAGAAGCTCTGGCATGGGAAGAACTGGCCCGAGGGTGTCCCCCATGACGTGAAGGGATACGAGGCTCCACTGCAGTCGCTCCTCGACGAGGCGGTAGAGACCTTCCCGCAGGCCACCTACACGGTCTTCGAGGGCGTAAGGCGCAACTACACCAAGGTGCGGGATGCTGCCAACCGCGTCGCGAACTTCCTGGCATCGAGGGGCGTAGCGAAGGGTGACCGCGTGGCGATCTTTCTGCCCAACATCCCCCACTACCCGGAGGTGTTCTTCGGGATCCTCAAGGCCGGGGCCACCGCGGTCACCTGCAACCCCATGTACACGGCGTCCGAGCTGAACTTCCAACTCAAGGACGCGGGGGCCAAGGCGGTCTTCGTCATGGATCACCCCCAGTTCTACCCCCTGGCGAAGGAGGCCATCGACGGCACCGACGTGACCACACTGGTGGTCTGCGGTGTCGGGCCGTACCTGCCCAAGCTCAAGGCGTTCATCGGCGGTCTCCTCGGCAAGATCCCGAGCGCCGGAACCCTGGAGCCCGGTCACCTGCGCTTCAAGGACGTGCTGGCTGCGAGCGCGCCGACTCCCCCCCAGATCAAGATCGAGCCCCTCGAGGACGTCGCGATCATTCTCTACACCGGCGGGACCACGGGGGTGCCCAAGGGCGCAACCCTCACCCACGCCAACCTCATGTCAAACGTGCGCAACGCGCTGCAGTGGATCCGCATCTCCCAGGCCCCCGGTGCCCCAAGGGAAACGCTCAAGCGGGGCGGGTTCCACTCCTTCCTGGGGGTTCTCCCCTGGTACCACAGCTTCGGAATGACCCTCTGCCTGCTCTGCGCCGCGGGTACTGCGTCCGAACTGGTATGCGTCCCGGATCCCCGCGCCGGGAACCCACCGTTCACCAAGGTCCTCGAGGCCGTGCAGAAGTTCCGCTGCACCATGATGACAGGCGTACCGACGATCTACTCCGCCTTCATCAACCACCCCAACCTGGACAGCTTCGATCTCACTTCGATCCAGGCCTGCGGCTCCGGCGGCGCGCCGCTGCCCCTCGAGGTGATCAAGCAGTTCGAGGAGAAGACCGGCGCGGTGATCTTCGAGGGCTACGGCCTCACGGAGACCTCCCCGATGCTCACGGTGAATCCCACCAACACGGAGCAGCGCCGGATCGGCGCGGTGGGGCTGCCCATGTCCGGGACCGACGTGAAGATCGTCGACCTCGACACGGGGCTCCAGGAGCTGCCCCATGGGGAGGACGGCGAGATCGCCGCGAGCGGCCCCCAGATCATGAAGGGGTACTGGGGTCGTGAGGACGCAGACGGCGAGGTGTTCCGCACCATCGAGGGAAAGCGCTTCTTCCTCACCGGGGACATCGGACACTTCGACGACGACGGCTTCATCGTGATCACCGACCGTAAGAAGGACCTGATCCTCGTGGGCGGCTTCAACGCGTATCCCAAGGAGATCGAGGAGGTCCTCTTCACCCACCCCAAGGTCGCCGGCGCCGCGGTCATCGGCAAGCCCGACCCCAAGGCGGGCGAGCGGGTCAAGGCCTTCATACAGCTCAAGGAAGGGGAGACCGCCACGGAGGAGGAGATCATGGAGTTCTGCAAGCCCCTGCTGGCCGGCTACAAGCGTCCCCGTGAGGTTGAGTTCCGCAGCGAGCTGCCCACCTCCGCGGTGGGCAAGGTGCTGCGCCGGGTCCTGAAGGATGAGGAGAGGGCGAAGTCATCCTGAGCGCAGCGTAGCGGAGTCGAAGGATCTCCTTCATTTCAGTAAGC
>CAZNWW010000052.1:9600-12308 GCA_964576155.1 uncultured Myxococcales bacterium
TGACAGATCTACTCGTCCTTCGGCAGGAAGGACAGCCCCACAAGGATCGCCCCGATCGCCAACACGATCCATCCAGTGGTCACGACAGGATCGAAGAGCCTCTCCAGCATGAACGATGTCAGGTCCAAGAACCGGCGGGCCAGCGCGCGGCTGGCCTCGCCGGTCCAGAAGGGAGTGGTCTTGGACATCTGCCACCGGCTTGGATCCACTGCCAGGGCTGCGGCGATGGCGCCCTGGGTGGACCAGACGGCCATGAGGGCCCCGAAGCTGCCAATCAGGGTTCCGATGCCCAGCCATCTCAGGAATCCACCCAACTTCGTGGAGCAGATGGCGGCGCCGATGATCAAGAGGATCAGCGGCACGACGAACATGACCCAGAGGACCTCGCTTGCGACCTGGAGTGCGTTGATCCCGGGGGGTAGATCCTTCTCCTGTATGGGCGCTACCTCATCAGGGAACTCCACCATCCCTTCGATGACCGTCTGGATAGCGAGTGGGTTCAGGTTGACCTCGAGTCTGCACGGCGGGAGCTGCCTCTGCTTGCCGAGGCGGCGAACAGCGAGGTCCCAGCGCTTCGCTCCCTCGGCGTCGCATTCCGGTAGCTGGGCGAGGACGTCTTCGAGCCAGGTCCGCATGGGGCCCGACGTTATCGCTGCCTTGAGGGGCCTCAGATCCAAGGTGACGTCCTTGGGCGCTATCTCACCGCGCAGAGCCCTGTGCGCGTCGGTGATGGTCCCGCTGAGCTCCTCCTCCAGCCACGCATAGATCCCTGACTCCTCGAGGACCTGGGAAGGCGTCATCTCGGCCTTGGCAGCGGCCGCCACCCAGGCCGCTGCGTCGGGGTCCGAGATTGCTCCGGGCTCCTTCGCCGCCTCGAAGGTCTCCTCGACCACATCGGGGATCTGGCGGATCACCTCTTGGGGCACCTCTTCGAGGAAGCCCTCCCCCAGGACGCCCCGGGCGATTCCCACGCCCCAGATCGCCGTGCCGAGGATGGGACCCGCGACGAAAAAGAGAAACAGACCACCGAGCAACTTTCGCATGGAACCCCTCCGGTCTCCCGGGGATGATATATCGAACCACGCCCTTCGCAAAGGGGGTCGTGTTGGACATGAGGTTGGAACCTGTGGACAATCGGTGTGGCGCTCGTTCAGACACAGGAGAAGTGACTCATGTCGAAACAAGGTGGCACCGGCCGGACATGGCTCGTCCTCGTGGGGATTGTGCTCGCCGGCTGCGGCGGCCAGGTGACCGCTCCCGTGGAGCTCGACGGCCCCGGGGGATTGGAGGACACCGGGGAACGCCCCGGGGACGCGATCTTCGACACCGGGTTCGAGGCCACGGGCGAAGTCCTCGCCGACTCCGCCTCTGACGGAGCGGCAGAGGCCGTCTGGGACGTGGGCGGCGCCTGCCAGGCCGGCGACGGGTGTTTCGGGGAGCCCTGCGAAGAGAGCGGGGACTGCCTGTCGGGCTGGTGTGTCGAGCATATGGGCGAAGGGACCTGCACTGGGGAATGCGTGGAGGAATGTCCTTCCGGCTGGTCCTGCCAGCAGGTCAACACCGGGGGAAGGGACGTGGTCTTCATCTGCGTCTCGGGTTTTTCGAGCCTCTGCAAGCCCTGTGTGTCCGCGGAAGGCTGCCAATCCTCCGGGGCCGCGGACGCCTGCGTTTCGTACGGAGACGCGGGGGCCTTCTGCGGGGGGAACTGCGACTCGGACGGGGACTGTCCTGCAGGGTTCTCCTGTGTCGACACGTTCACCGTGGACGGCGCTGCCACGCGTCAATGCGTCTCGGACGCGGGTGAGTGCGTTTGTACCGACAAGTCCATGGCGCTGGGACTCTCGACGACCTGCGGTCTCTCCAACGAGGATGGCACCTGCCAGGGGATCCGGGTCTGTACCGAGGACGGACTCTCGCCCTGCGACGCGGCTGAGCCCGCCAAAGAGACATGCAACGGTCTGGACGACGACTGCGATGGCGTCGCGGATGAAGAGCCCTGCGACGACGGGAACCCCTGCACGTCCGATTTCTGCGGCGGGGTCGAGGGCTGCGCGTTCATCGCCAACGACGAGAACACCTGTGATGACGGGGATCCGTGTACCTTGGGCGACAGCTGCGTCGACGGCTGGTGTGTCGGCGCTGCGCTTTCCTGCGATGACGAAGATCCCTGCACTGATGACGGGTGCGTGGCGGGGGTTTGTGAGTTTGCGTTCAACCAGGACGACTGCGACGACGGGGATCCATGCACCGTGGCGGACGAATGCCTCGCAGGGGTCTGCGCCGGCTTCGCCATCGACTGTGATTGTCAAGTCGACGCGGACTGCGGAAAGCTCGAGGACGGGGATGTCTGTAACGGGACGCTGGTCTGCGACACCTCGGCGCTCCCTCACATCTGTGTCGTGGATCTCGATTCCTTGCTCGAGTGCCCCGAGCCATCGGGGACGGGGTCGTCCTGTCTCGCTCCGGCCTGCGATTCGGTGAGCGGGCTGTGCGGCTTCGCCGAGGCGAATGAAGGCGCACCTTGTGACGACGACGACAAGTGCACCGTCGGCGAGACCTGCGAGAAGGGGGAGTGCCTGGGCGGTCTGTCGGCGAACTGCAATGACGGCGACGTGTGTACCGATGACGTCTGTGATCCTGCGGGCGGCTGCCTCCACCTGCCCAACGAGCTGCCCTGCGATGACGGCGATCCATGCACCGTGGATGAT
>CAZNWW010000053.1:0-12185 GCA_964576155.1 uncultured Myxococcales bacterium
CAAAGACCCAAGCAGGGAACCTAAGACACTGCGTTTGCTTGACATTTGCCATTCCATTTGCTATTCATTTGCCATGACACAACGACATCGTGCAGTACAATCGATCATTGATGCCTTGACGCAGGACGGACCTGCAACTTCCAGTGTGCTGTGCCATGCGAGCGGAATCAGCCAGGCCACCTTCTCACGGTTGGTTCGGTCCCTCGGCAACGAGATCCTTGTCACGGGGCGCTCGCGAGCCACCCGGTATGCTGTTCCGCGGAAGATCGGTGGCGTCGTCACCCCAATCCCGGTTTACGAGGTTCGACCCGCCGGTCAAAGGGCAAGGAGAATCTCCCTGCTTCACCCAGTGAGGCCGAACGGCTACTGGGTGGAGGACCTCGTCGGCGGGAGAGATGAATTCCACGAGGATATCCCATGGTTTTTACAGGACCTGCGTCCGGCGGGCTTCCTCGGTCGTCAAATTCCGAGGCGGCACCCCGACCTGGATGCCCCCCCGGACATCCAGCATTGGAGCGGCGACCACGCCCTGCGATACATCACCCGCCACGGGTGGGATCTGCCGGGCGCGTTCATTGTCGGCGACGCCCCCTACACCACCTGGCTCGCGCAGGCCAATCGACCCATGAACCTGGTGGACGTCGAGGATCGTCTGGAGCGGTACCCGTCGATCTCCGAAGCCGCGCTCGACTTCGGGATCCCGGGATCCTCCGCGGCCGGGGAGCAGCCGAAATTCCTTGCGACCCGACGATCCGACGGCGTCGAAACCCCGGTGCTCGTGAAGTTCTCTCCAGCTGGCGACGACAACCCTGTTAGCCGGCGGGTCGCAGATCTGCTTCTCGCCGAGCACTTGGCACTCGCCACCCTGGGGGATCATGGCCTGCCCGTTGCCCGTTCCGTGGTGCTCTCAGCAATGGGTCGGACCTTCCTCGAGGTCGAACGCTTTGATCGCATGGGCCTCCAGCACCGGCGGGGGGTATGCGCCCTGGGCGCGCTGGACAGCGCATTCGTCGGGAGCGACCGAAGTAGCTGGACCAAATCGGTCGAGGAACTGGTCCGACAGCGACGGCTACAGATCGAAGTCCTGCCTGGGGTGAGGCTGCTGGAGCTGTTCGGTAGGCTCATAGGAAACACGGACATGCACTTCGGAAACCTCTCTTTCCACCTCGATGGTGCCAGCCCCATCGGCCTGGCGCCCGCCTACGACATGCTCCCGATGTTCTACGCAACCCGCCATGGGGAGATCTCGGAGACCCTGCACCCCGTCCCGACGCCCTCGCCCGCCTGGGGTGACACGGCGCTCCCGGCGATTGCTGCCGCGGAGGACTTCTGGGGACGGGTATGCGACACGCTGGACATCAGCGAAGCGTTCCGGCGAATCGGGCGTGAGAACGTTCAACGTACCAAGAGACTGTGGGAGGCGGCTCGGCACCTGCCGACGTAGCGAAGGCCGAAGCAGCGGGCTACTGCCAACTGATCTTGATCTGCCCGTGGCCTGACCGGACTCCGGTCTGGGTGCTGGAGTTGGTGAGTCCGCCGAGATAGGAAGAGCCGCCGCCGCCGCCGCCGCCGTGGGCACCGCCGCCGCCGCCGTAGTATCCACCCCCCCCGCCACCGGCGCCGCCGCAGCCCGGGTTGGTGTTCTTGGCAGCACCGCCGACGCCCAGAGAGCCGGAGTTGGATGAACCGCTGAAGTAGCCCGCGCCGCCACCGCTGTTCTGGGTGCCGCCGCCGCCCATGCCGGAGGGAGAGTTGTTGCTGTGGCCGCCCTGGAGGCCGCTGAGCCCACCGCCGTCACCACCGACCGCCGTGCTGTTGTAGCACCACGCCGAGCCGCCGCCGCCGCCGGCCACCACGATGCGGTTTGACAGGCTCTGGCCGCCCCGCCGAACGTCGCTGGCTCCGCCGCCGCCGGTGGTGTAGGGGCTGCTGCCCCCCGAATGCCCACCGCCGCCGTTCCATCCTGCGACCGCGGTCGATCCGCTGTAGCCCCCCTTGCCGCCTACATAGACGTAGAGCGTCTCGCCGCTGACGTTCCCCAGTGAACCCGTGGCGTAGCCCCCCAATCCGGAGTAGCTGGCGTTCTGGTAATAGCCGCCCTCGGCTCCCCAGGCTTCGAAGAGCACCGAAGATGCGCAGGAGGGAACGACAAATGTCTGTGTGCCGCCGGTGTAGCCGAAGGTCTGATTGCCCGGTTCGCAGTCAGACACACATTCGCCCGCCAGGCACTCCTGGTTGCCGCCGCAAGGCGTGCCGTCTGCCACCGGAGTGTACTCGCAGCCGCCCGGCTCGACGCAGGAGTCATCCGTGCAGAGATTGGCGTCGTCACATTCCGTCGTATTCCCCGGCTGGCAGGCCGCTTCTGCGCAGAGGTCGCCGGTGGTGCATGCGAGGCCGTCGTCGCAGGGGGCGTCGTTGGCAACGGACACGCAGCCCGTTGCCGGGTCACATGAATTGTCCGTGCAGATGTTCTCGTCGTCGCAGCTGACCACCTCGCCGGGCTGGCAGGCTCCCCCGGCGCAGACGTCCTCGTCGGTGCAGAGGTTGCCGTCGGTGCAGCCCAAGGTGTTGTTCGTGTTGGCACAGCCCGTCTCAGGATCGCAGGTGTCGGTCGTGCACGGATTCTCGTCACTGCAATTCGGCGACCCGGCGCCGGTGCACACGCCGGAAGCGCATGCGTCCACCACGGTGCACGGGTTGCCGTCGTTGCACGGGTTCTCATTGGGGTCATTCACGCAACCTGTTTCGGCATCGCATGAATCGTCGGTACAGGGGTTGTCGTCATTGCAGACGATGGTGCCGACCGCGGCGCAGGTCCCCGAAGAGCAATGGTCCCCTGTGGTGCACGCGTTGCCGTCGTCACAGGCCGCCGCGTTGGGGATGAACTGGCAGCCCGCCGCCGGGTCGCAGGCATCGTCCGTGCACTCGTTGTTGTCATCGCAGTTCAGGGCGCCGCTGAAGATGCAATCGCCCAGATGGCAATGGTCGCCGGTCGTGCAGACATCTCCGTCGTCACAAGGCGCCTCGTTCAAGGTTGTCACGCATCCGCCTGCCGGGTCACAGGCGTTGTCAGTACACGGATTGTCGTCGATGCAGACCTTCTCCGAGGAGCCGATGCAGGTCCCATCCTGGCACAGGTCGAGTTCTGTGCACGCGTTACCGTCGTCACAGGCTGCCGCGTTGGGGATGAACTGGCAGCCCGTTGCCGGGTCGCAGGCATCGTCCGTGCACGGGTTGATGTCGTTGCAGGTCAAAGCACCGCTGGAGATGCAATCGCCCAGAAGGCAGTGGTCGCCGGTCGTGCAGACGTCTCCGTCGTCACAGGGCATCTCGTTCATCGTCGTCACGCAACCGCCTGCCGGGTCACAGCTGTTGTCCGTACACGGATTATCGTCCATGCAGACCTTCTCTGAGGAACCGATGCAGGTCCCGCCCTGGCACAGATCGAGTTCAGTGCACGCGTTGCTGTCGTCGCAGGGCGTGTCAGAGAGCGGCGTGGTCGTGCAGCCGACTGCCTCATCACAAGCGTCCAGTGTGCAGACATCCCCGTCGTTACAGACCAGCCCAGGGCCCCCGAGGCAGACACCCTCGCTGCAGGTGTCGCTCACGGTGCATACGTTGCCGTCCTCACAGGGCTGGGTGTTGCCGGTGAAGACGCAGCCGCCGTCAGGATCGCAAGCGTCGTCCGTACAGGGGTTGTCGTCCTTGCAGATCGGCGCGACCCCGGCGATGCAGATGCCCTGAGTACATGTGTCGCCGATGGTGCATGCATTGTCATCTTCGCACGCGAAGCCTTCGTGGTCGGGGACCAGGGAACACTCGCCGGTCAGCGGGTTGCAGGACGGTTGTGAACAAATAGCGTCCGGACCTTCCAGGGGCTCAGGGCAGTCGATCGTCGAGTCGGGATCCACCGTGCAGAGGTAGGGCAGCTTCGAGGTGTCGCAAAACAGCGTGCCGTTGCAGATGTCGCCGTCCTCCAGCGGATCGCAGTCCGCGTCGGCGGCGCATTCGCATTCCACGGCGTAGCCAACGCAGATGCCCTCCAGGCACGTATCATTCACGGTGCAGGGATCTTCATCATCGCAGGCGGCGGTGTTGAATTCGGTGGTGCAACCACCCAGACCGTCACAGACGTCGTCGGTACACGGGTTGTAGTCGTCACAGACGATGGGTTGTCCCACGCAGACGCCATCTGAACAATGGTCGCCGATGGTGCACGCGTCGCCGTCCAGGCATTCACCTCCGGTCAGGTCCTCATACTGGCAGCCTGTTTGACTGTCGCAGCTGTCGGACGTGCAGGGATTGCTGTCATCGCAGTCGAGTTCCACCCCGGGCTGGCATCCTGCGATCGGGTTGCAGGTCTCTTCACCGGTGCAGATGTCTCCATCGTCGCATTCCAGGAGCGTGCCGGCCTGACAGCCGCTCTCGCCACCACAGGTCTCGTCCCCGGTGCAGACATCTCCATCGTAGCAGAGGTTGATGTAATTGCCATCGACCAGGTCGGGCTCATCCACGTCGCCGTCACAATCATCATCGGTCCCGTTGCAGGTCTCTTCCGCTGGTTCGTGGGCATCGCAGTCTGTCAGTCCGTCGTCTTCGCACACCCGCTTGCCTTCGCAGACTCCAAAGTCGTTGGATATCTGGCAATTGGTGAACAGCCCCAGCTCGGTGGCTGTGTCGGTGCACGGACACAGACCGGTCTCCGCAACGCATTGCTCCAACGCAATGCCATCGACGGTGGTGACCGTCTGGCACTCAAAGCCCCAGGGGCATTGTCCGTCTTCTTCGCACATCCCTCCGCAAAACGAACCCTGGTCGCCATAGGAGACACAGGCCTCTTCGGTTCCTGCGACCCCCGCACACTCGTACGCTTCGTTGCACGGACGACAGAGGTTGGGGTAGTTCGAAACGCAGATGTAGATCACATCGGGGTCGGTTGCTCCCACCTGCTTACAACTCCATCCAGCAGGGCATTCCTCCTGGCAGACCTGCGAGCAGACCAGCTCTCCCATGTGTTCGACGCACCATCCGGACTGACAGTTGACGTTTTCAGCGCATTGATCGAGAAAGCACCCCTCGCCAGGATCACATTCCAGGCCCGGCGGCAGGTCCCCGGGAGGCGCAGAATCGGGGGACGTCTCCTCGAGGCCTGAGTTGTCCTCGAATATAATAATGTCAGGGGTTCCTACGTCCCCTTCCTCACCCACGTCGGTCGGCAGGTCGCCGGATTCTGTGAGGTCACCGACAACCCCGTCCACGCCGACGCAGGCACCACAGACAAGGACGAGTACGAGGGTCGGATACACAAGCAGCTTCATAGATTTCTCCACAGTCTTCTCGCCGTCCCTCACCTCAGCACCACGAATCCCGCCACCTGCACGCTGAGGTTCAGCACCACGTGCAAGAGCACCCCTGGCCACATGCTCCTGCCCCGCCAGCAGAACCACGATAGCAGGCAGCCCACCACGAAGCTACCGACCATCTCCGTCTCCGGTTTGCCCCGGTGCAGCAGGAAGAAAGGTAGCCCCCCGCACAGGATGGCGGGCAGCGGCCCCCCGCATCGCGCGAGCCCGAAGAGAAGGCTGCCCCGCCAGAAGCTCTCCCAGCCGACCATGTAGAACGACAGGATGCCGCAGTACAGCGCCAGACCGCCGATGCTCTCCTTGGCGCCGGCGTGGCTGGGGTAGTAGTCCGCCATGGCCGGGTCCACCCGGAACCACACGGCCACCAGCGCGAAGCAGCCCAGCACCGCCAGCCCCGTGCGCGGCAGCCACCAGCGCCAGTCCCCCAGCCCCGCACCCCAGCGTCGCAGGTCGACTCGACCGTGGAGCGCCCCGATCACTACCACGCCGGCGCAGGTTGCGATGGCAGCCAGCAGCAGCCGGGGCTCGCCCATGAACAGGGTCTTGCCTCCAGGCACCCAGGACGCCCACACCAACGGAACCAGGGCAGCGAGCAACGCCAACACCGACCAGGCGCGGGCGATTGGAAGACGCCAGCCGTCCAGGGCCAGCGCAGCGGCGAAGGGCAGGCAGCCGTAACAGAGAACGGTCCAGGACGCCCAGGCCAGGGGCGGGCTGTGCAGGCCGTGTTTGGTGTCGAAGAGCATGGCCAGCGTGGCCACACCCACCACCAGGATGGGAAAAGCCCGCTGGTCCGCGCGATCTGAAGGAACGGGTTCAGACATGGGCGGCCTCGACCGATCCCTCCAAGTGCATAAGAACTTTCATGACGGTCTCCAGCCTCCAAAAAGAGTATCGGAGGGCTGATCGGGAGGTGTCAAGGGCCTCGGGCTGCTCAGCGGACGATGGAGGACGCCTCAGCGACGGTGCGGAGGTTCGCCGCGTCGTCTGCCAGGATTGCGCCCGCATCGAGCGCGGCGTCCAGGGAGAGGTTCCATGCATTCACGAAGGCTTCGTGGTCCGGGTAGCGCTGCGCCAACTCCTCTCCGCTGAGCGGCGCGGTGGTTCCGAAGATCGCGCAGAAGCTCCCGCCGCTCTGTCCCAGGCCCGAGAGTCTGGCGATGGGCACGTCGACCTGCGGTGTCCGGATGCCGCCGAGCGCGTTGCCTGTCTCGTCACGCATGAACTCGTCGCCGGTGTCGTCCAGCTCCAGCCGAGGCATCCCGGGCGGCGGGGTTCCCTCGCGTGCCCACTGCGTCAGCGCGGCCAGCGCAGCGCGGGCCACGTACGTGTGGGGGCCTGTGTTGATGGGCAGGTCGCAGTCGATGACGCCGAAGTACACCGTGGACGGCGGCGCCTGCATGGCGTCGAACAACGCCTGGTCCGCGGCGCCCGAGCCGTCGTCCTCATCACCGATGCCCAGGCCGTAGGCGTCTACGTGTGCGGTGCCGGCCGCCTCCCAGCTGGCGAACCACGGGCTGTCGGGCTGCCATGCGCGAGCATAGCCCAGCATGCCACCGACCAGGTCCGTCTCGGAGGAGAGCACCAGCACCGGCACCTCCAGGTCGGTCCGAGAGAATGTCGGGTCCGGCGCAAAGACGCCTGCCCCGAGAGGCGCCCCGGATGCTCCGCGGCTGTGCACCAGGTAGCCGTCGTACACGTCCACGAGGGGTGCGACGCCGTTGACGTAGGTCGTCAGGCGAAACGCGGACTGGGACTCCCCCATCGCGAGGACCACCTCGGGCTCCATGCCGCCGAGCACCGCGTCGGCCGCGAACCATACCGCTGCGCCGGCCTGGCTGAAGATGTCGTAGCTGAAGTCGTCCCCGGGGTGGTCCAGGGGACCATAGCGCACGGGGTCCACGTTCTTGAGCGCCATCATCGCACCGAGGGGATTGCCGCCGCCCACGATACCATCCAGCTGTGCGGATACTCCCACCCAAGCCGAGCCCGCCCGGAGGATCTGGTTGTGGGTGAAGGTCCAGTCCGGGGCCGCGTCCAGGCCGCCGGAGACGTTGAACCACTCGACCACCACGGTGCCGTCGAATGCAGTGGCCTTCGCGGGCCTGCGCACGATGATCCGTGTGGTGTAGGGCGCCGTTGTGTCGGCTCTCGCCGTCCAATAACCGTCCTCGCCCAGGGGCTCGTCCGACGTATAGGACGTAGCATCACCGGAGATGAAGTACTCCTCTTCGACGTAGCCGAACACAGTCACGTCGGTGCCCGGCGGGACGAGCACGATGTTGCCGTTGCCGGTGGTGATGGGGCCTTCGACTGCGGGGACGACGACCTTGTCACGGGAAGGCGGCCCGAGCCGTGGCGGCGATCTTCGCTCCGTATCCGGTGGGATTCCCGGGTCCTCGGAGAGCGTCGCGTCGGTGGCCGCCGCTGTGTCGCCCTCTGCGTCCACTCGAGAGGCCGTGCCATGACCCGACGAGCACCCGGTATGCGTCCCGAAGACAGCTACCAGCGCTATCATGATGAGGCCCTCGATGATCCATCGTCGCATCGCTCCCCCTTCAAGGCGTCTTCCGGCCGTACGCGCTCATGATTGTGCCATAGATGGCGGACGCTGGTGGCGATGTAATATATTTCCCCTTGATCTCCAATGGGGATAGAATGGGGCCATGAAACCGGTCGCATGGTGGTTTGTTGTGGCGGTGTTGCTGGCCGCGCCCTTGGCCTGGGCGGAGGATCACTCCGGGACCTGGGTCCTGGATGCCCAGGAGCTCGTCGTCGACCTCCGACAGGACGCGACGGGTGGCCTCTCGGGCTCGGTCTCCCGCAAGGGTGTCCGCTACGCCATTCGGGGTAAGGTCGAGGCTGGCCTGGCAAAGGGTCTCTTCCACGATAAATTTGCCGGGATCTTTTTCGAGGCCCGCCTGAAGGGAGAGGGCCTCGAGTTCGTCATCTTGGAGTCTGTCCCGGATTCGGCCGAGTACAAGCGGATCCCCCACCTCCTCACACGCAAGGTCGAGGCCGCCGTCGTGGCGGGGGGGCGGATCGGGAAGATGGTCCGGCACCCGGCCGGCTTCGATCTCTGGATCCCCGATGGCTGGCGCGCAGAGGAGAGCGGGGCCATGCTGCGGCTCCTTCCGCAGGTGGCCGAGGATGAACTCCTGGGGACATCCGAGGTGGTCCTTGTCGTGGCCATAGACCTTGGGAAGGCGCCTAAAACGCACCAACCTGATGACCAACGGGTGGTTCACTTCCTGGACAACATGGCCCTCACCATGTCCGGCGCGCTGCGCAGGATCGCTGCTCCGGCGGCCATCACCACCGGACTCAGGCGGGGTACATTCCTGAAGTGGACGACGGATAAGGTGGCCCCGAAGTCCCGACGGTGTCACGCCTGGGTGACGATCCTGGGACGGAACGCCGTCGCGCTGGTGGCGTCGGGTCCGGGCATGGGTCTCATCTCCCGTACCGGGGACCTACGCCTGGTGTACATCTCCCTGGGCTTCGACGGCAGCGGCAGCGAGCCTGCGCTGATGCGATCCTGGTCCTTCCAGTCCGCCGTTCGTCTCGAGCCCGAGCCCATGGGGACCACGGACTGGTCCAGGGAGCGCACAGCCCCTGACCAGGGCTGCAAGCTCACCCTGAACGCGGACGGCACCTTCCAACGTGTCCGCGCCGATGGCGGTGAGCAGGACCAGGGCCGCTGGATCACCGGGGCCGGCGGGCTGTACCTGATCCGTGGGGACGACCACGAGGTCTACGAGTACGTTATCGAGCCGGAAGAGGACGGGATGAAGCTCCGCCTCCGGGTCGGTGAGCGCGGGGAGATCTGGATCCGCGAATGACCGGCCCGAGTGGTCTCACTTCTCCAGGGTGAACACCACCACCCAGGCCAGGTTCTTGACTACCGGCCATGAGAGAATCCAGTCATCAACCCGATGCAACGCCGACCGGACGGATTCGAATACAGGTGTCTTGCGAAAGGGGACGGCCATCAACGAAGCAAGATAGAAGAACCTGGCGTCCAGGTTCCTGAACAGGGATGCCATCGACTTGAGATCGCGGGCTTTGAGGGGATGCTCATCCGGGGTCCGCAGCTTCGGGGTGAGTGTTCGGAAAAGCTGAATCGCAGGGTTGTGCCCCATGGGCTCCAGGAAGACCGCCCGGCCATTTGGTTTCAGGACCCGTCGTATCTCGGGCATGGCAGCTTTCAATGCCAGATGATGGAGGATTCCCATGCCGCAGACCACATCGAAGGACTCGTCGGGGAACGTCAGGTCCTCTGCATTCATTATCTCGAGGGTCACCCGATCCTGGACGTGGTGCTTGTGTACTTTGATCCTGGCCATTTCCAGAGACTTCTCAGAAATGTCTATCGAGTGAACGAAGCACCCGACTTCCGCAAGAGGAACAGCGAATGCACCCGGACCGGTGCCGAGTTCCAGGACCCGGCAATCCTTGATCTCAATTCCCTGGAATCGTCCATTTCTGCCTCCTGTGATAGAGGGGTTCAACACAGATCGTAGTCTTCAGGTGTGCTGGGTTTGGAGGCGTTGACGGCATTCGTCGACGGTTGCCACTTCGCGCCCCTGATCGCGGATCATCCGCGCTGCTTTCTCGACGAGGTCTCCGTTGGACCGCGCCATGATGCCCGGCGCCAGGTAGAAGTGGTCCTCGAGGCCGACCCGGACGTTGCCGCCCAGGGCGATGGCCGCCGCCACCAGCCGCCATTGATCATGACTGACGCCGATGACCTCCCAGTCGCTGTCCGGTGGCAGGAGGCGGACCTGGTGCGCCAGGTTGTCTGCGGTGGGGGGCATACCCCCCTGGACCCCGAGGATCAGGCTGACCAGGAAGGGAGGCTCGAGGAGGCCCATGTCGATGAGCGGGAAGATGTTGCCCACGTGGCCCGAGTCGAAGCACTCCATCTCCGGCTTGACCCCGGCCTCCTTCATCATGGTCACCAGGGGGACGATCTCGGAGAAGGGGTTGGCAAAGACGAAGTCGAAGACGAATTTCTTCTTTCCCTTGTGGTACTTCGAGTAGTTCAGCGAGCCCATGTTCAGCGCGCCGATGGCGGGCTTCACCTCCCGCACAGGCGCCATCTTCTTCTCCAGGGTGACGCTGATCGCGCCGGTGGAGAAGTTGGTGATCACCGGGCACGCGGCGGTGATCGCATCGTAGATTTTGCGATAGTCCTCGACCTCGAAGCTCGGCTTCCCGTCCGGGGTCCGTGCGTGGATGTGGACCACCGCGGCGCCGGCCTCCCAGGCGCGCTTCGCTTCGGCCGCATAGTCCTCGGGGGTGTAGGGAATCGCCGGGCATTGCGCCCGGTCTGCGATCACCCCGGAGAGGGCGCAGGTGATCATGCACGGGCGCGTATAGTCATGGTTGTCGGTGACCCAGAAGCTGCTCATCGTTCGTCTCCTACTTCCCCGTGAACTCGGGTTTGCGTTTCTCCATGAAGGCCCGCATCCCTTCTTTGGCGTCCTCGGTGTCCAGAGCGCGGCCCAGGGCCTCGCAGAGCGAATCCAGGGCTTCCTCTGCGGGGAGATCGCTCATCTCTTGAAAGGCCTCGAGGCCGATCTTCAGGCCGATGGGGCTGCGCGTCGCCATGAGCGATAGGATCTTGTCGACCTCCTCGTCCAGCGCGTCGGGCGGGACGGCCCGGGTGATCAGGCCGATGCGTTCGGCCTCGATAGCGCCTACCCTGCGGCCCGTGAGAACCATATCCATGGCCTTTTTGCGACCGAGGTGCCGGTAGAGCAGCGCACCCACCATCATGGGGAAGAATCCCACGCTGACCTCCGGCAGGGAGAAGGTCGCGTCCTCCCTCGCGATGACCAGGTGACAGCCGAGCATGAGCCCCATACCGCCGGCCAGGCATGGACCGTTGATCCTCGCGATGAGCGGCTTGCCATAGGAGAGCAACTTCTTGAGGAGGACACCGTAATCGACCACGGCCTTCGGCAGCCCGCCGTCGGCTGCGTCCAGGGCGCCGCCCAGGTCTGCACCCGCGCAGAACGCCTTGTCGCCTGCGCCGGTGATGCAGACCGAACGCACCTCGGGATCCGCAGCGGCCCGGTCCAGATGCTCGCCGAACGCGATCATGATCTTCGGGCTCAATGCGTTCCGCCGGGCCTCGCGATGAATCGTCAGGAATGCGGTACTCCGTCGTACCTCGTATCGCAGCTCGTCGGTCATCTACTCCTCCTCCGTGGGCTCGTCTTCGCCCGGTCCGTTGGGGGTCACGTCCACGAGGACGTCCCCCGGCGCGACCTTGGCCCCCACCTCGCATCGTACCTGGGCGACCACACCGTCGTGGGGGGAGACCAGGGCCGTCTCCATCTTCATCGCGCTCACCACCACCAGTCGTTGGCTCTTGGTCACAGCGTCGCCGGGCTCCACCAGGATCCCCACGACGACCGCGGGCATGGGAGGCGTGACGTCGCCGAGGTCCTCCCCTCCGCCACGGGCGCGCCGCGACGGAGCCCTGCCCGCGTCCTCCACCTTCCAGGTCCGCCCGTCGATGAAGACCCAGGTCGCCGCCCCGTCCCTCGCCGTGACCGCACAGGTGGTGCGCCCGTCCGTCTCCAACAGGAGGCGGCCGTCGGGGAGGAGCCGGTAGGGCACCTCCCGCACCTCGCCTCCGATCTCGAGTCGATGCTTCACGTCAAAGCCTCCAGCTTCCGAGGGTCTGCCATGGTGTCGGGCGATCCGCCCCCGTGGCGGCCACCGCCGGCTTCTGGATCGATCTATCGATGGCTGCCGCTGCGAGCGCAAGGTCCGCCCGGCCGAAAATCCGGTCCAGTCGATCAACTTGCG
>CAZNWW010000054.1:0-3556 GCA_964576155.1 uncultured Myxococcales bacterium
AAGGATCCCGACCTGAAGATGAAGAAGGGGTGATTCCATGGCCAAGTGGGATTGGGAAGGTACCAACGAACGTGGCGAGCTGAAGACCGGGACCGTCGAGGCAGCGAACTCAGCCGCGGCGCAGAAGTACCTGGTAGACAACAGGATCCAGGTCATCCGGGTCCGAAAGAAGAAAGAAGACCTCTTCGCCAAGCTTCCGGGCTTCGGAGGGGTCCCGACGAAGACCATCGTGATCTTCACCCGTCAGATGGCGACGATGATCGACGCAGGCCTCCCCCTGGTCCAGTGCCTGGAGATCCTCGCTACCCAGGAGCCCCACGCAGGGTTCCAGAAGGTCCTCTTCAGCGTGAAGGATTCGGTGGAGCAGGGGAACACATTCGCCGACTCTCTGAAGAAGCACGGGAAGATCTTCGACTCCCTCTTCGTGAACCTCGTGGCGGCCGGCGAGATGGGCGGTATCCTCGATACCATTCTCAACCGACTGGCGTCATACACAGAAAAGAACATGAAGCTCAAGGCTCGGGTGAAGGGGGCTATGAAGTACCCCGTCACCATTCTGATCATTTCCTTCATTATTACCGGAGGCTTGCTCTGGAAGGTGGTGCCGTCCTTCGCCGGCATGTTCAAGAGCCTCGGTGATCGTGAACTGCCCAAGCTCACGCAGATCCTGGTGTCCGTCTCGGATGAGTTCGTGATCTGGGCGCCGTGGTTCGTTGGGGGGATCGTCGCCTCGATCGTCGTCTTCAAGCAACTCAAGAAGGTCGATCGGATCCACTACGGCATGGATTGGATCGCCCTCCGAATTCCGGTCTTCGGGACCCTGGTCCGGAAGGCCTCCATCGCAAAGTTCACCCGGACCCTGGGGACCCTGGTCTCCTCCGGCGTGCCGATCCTCGATGCCATGGAGATCGTCGCAAAGACCGCAGGTAACATGGTTGTGGAGGAGGCGGTCATGTACACCCGGGAGAAGGTATCCCAGGGCAAGACCATCGCCGCCCCTCTCATGGAGAAGGACATCTTCCCCAAGATGGTAATCCAGATGATCGCTGTTGGTGAGTCCACCGGCGCGTTGGACATCATGCTCGGGAAGATCGCAGATTTCTACGACGACGAGGTGGATCAAGCGGTGGACGGCATCACCTCCCTCATGGAGCCCTTGATTCTCGTGGTCCTGGGTGGCCTCATCGGTTCAATCATGGTCGGCATGTACATGCCCATCTTCACCATGGCCGATAGCGTCGGCGGAGGTTAGATGACGTTGGCGGAATTAACGCACCATTCTGACCGGCCCCCGACACCGATCTCATCGTTGCGACTGCTCGACGTGACTCCACCATGCCTTCACAGCCGCGCCTTGACTTCGGCGCCGGTTGCTCGCTCAGACCGGCACGTTATTTCCGTCGACATCATCTAGTGAGCGCAACGGCCCATGCTCTGCCTCTCCCGGCTGCGCCATCGTCTCCCCGGGATCGACTCCTCCTCCTGAACCTCTTCAGGGTCCTCGTAGCGACGGTCCTCCTCGTGGCCACATTCCTGTTCGGCGGGCAACGGACCGGGGCCCTCCCGCTGTGGAATACGCAGCACCTGCTCTACCATGCGACGGGTGCCATGATCGTCCTGTCCCTCCTCTTCTCCTACGCCATCGAGCGGGTGGAGGAGAGCTGGACGCTCAATGTCCTGGGGATGTCCCAGTTCGTGTTCGACACCGCCTTCGCGTCCGTGCTGGTGCTGGTCACCGGTGGGCTCGACAGCGTCTTCACCTTCTTCTACTCCCTCTTCATCATCAACGCGAGCATCGTCCTCTACTGGACCGGCGCTCTCGTGGCGGCCCTCGCGTCCACGGTGATGCTGTTGATCGTGGCGTTGATCCAGTACGGCGTTGTCCCCCTGGGTGCCGCGCAGCCGTTCGTGGAGCAGCTCTTCCCCGATCTGGGGGCTGGTTACCACAGCTGGTCCCAGTTCGTGCTGAACTTCGCCACGAACATCGTCGCGTTCTACGCGGTGGCGTTCCTCTCCAGCTTCCTCGCCGAGCAGGTACGCGAAGCGGACAGCCGTCTCTCGGCCCAGCGGGCGGGCATGGAGAAGCTTCGCAGGCTCCACCAGAACATCATCCAGAGCCTGGACAATGGACTGATCACCCTGGACACAGAGCACCGCGTCATCCTGGCGAATCACTGGGCCGTGACCTGGCTGGATCTGGACAGAGAGGCGGTAGTCGGTCAACCCGTGATGCACTTCTTCCCGGATCTGGGCCCCATCTTGACCAACCCGGACAAGTCGGGTCGTGCGGTGAGCGATACCACGATCCAGATGCGCTCCGGGCGCAAGACCTTCACCCGCTGGACCATCAATCCTCTGCGGGACTCGCAGGGTCAGATCCTCGGTCGGGTGGTTCTGTTCTGGGACGTCACCGACGTGATGGAGATGGAGAAGATCATCGAGCGCGGAGCGCGGATGGCCACCATCGGACGCCTGGCAGCAAGCATCGCTCACGAGATCCGCAACCCCCTCGCCTCCATGAGCGGCTCCATCCAGCTCCTGCGGAGCTTGACGCAGCCCGCCGGTGACGAAAAACGCCTCATGGACATCGTGGTTCGGGAGGCCGATCACCTGAACCACTGGATCTCCGAGTTTCTGGCCTACGCCAAGCCCGGGATGGCACCTCGCCAGCGGGTGGATCTGGCCGCGGTCTGCGCTGAGGTCACGGAGCTCATCGCCAATGAGCCTCGGGCGGCGGAGATAGAGGTCTCCCACGAAGTCCAAGGCAATGGGGTCATCTCCGGTGAGGCCAACGGGTTGCGTCAGATCGTCTGGAACCTCGTGAACAACGCGGTGGACGCTACCCCGGCGGGGGGGCGTGTGTTTCTGCGCCTGGACGGCACCGACCGCGGGCAGATCATCCTCGAGGTGGAGGACACCGGCGAGGGGATCCCGCCGGAGGTGCAGGAGAAGATCTTCGACCCGTTCTTCAGCACCAAGGAGATGGGTACGGGCCTCGGTCTCGCCACCGTGCAGCATAACGTGGAGCAGCACGGTGGGACAATCCGGGTGTCCTCGTCCCTCGGCGAGGGGTCGACGTTCCGCGTGGTGTTGAATCGGGTGACTGGAGGTGACGGGAGATGAGTCGGATCCTGGTTGTAGACGACGAGAAGAGCATGCGGGACTTCTTCGACATCCTCCTCCGGCGCGAGAAGCATGATGTCCAGACCGCTGCATCCGGGGAGGAGGCGCTCGACCTCGTGGCGCGAAAGACCTTCGATCTGGTGATCACCGATCTGAAGATGCCGCGGGTTACGGGGCTCGATGTCCTGGGTGGCGTCAAGAGGAGCAGCGCGGATACAGAGGTGATCGTCATCACCGCCTACTCCGCCGTAGAGACTGCGATCGAGGCCATGCGCCTGGGTGCGTTCAACTACCTCTCCAAGCCCTTCAACAACGAGGAGATCAAGCTCGTCATCGAGAAGGCCCTGGAGAAGCGTCGTCTTGTCGTGGAGAACCAGCGGCTCCAGGAGGCGGTGTACCAGGGGGAGCCCTTCCAGCGGATCATCGGGCGCAG
>CAZNWW010000054.1:3566-7338 GCA_964576155.1 uncultured Myxococcales bacterium
CACCCATTCGCGAGATCTTTCGTCAGGTTCGTCAGATAGCGCCGACCCGCTCCACGGTTCTCATCACCGGTGAGAGCGGCACCGGCAAGGAGCTGGTCGCCCGGGCCGTGCACCACGCCAGCCCTCGTACCGGGGAGATCCTGGCGGTGATGAACTGCGGCGCGATACCCCATGATCTCATGGAGAGTGAGGTCTTCGGGCACGTGAGGGGAGCCTTCACGGGGGCGGTGTCCGACAAGAAGGGTATGGCCGAGGTGGCCCACGGCGGGACCCTCTTCCTGGACGAGATCGGTGAGCTTCCGCCGTTGATGCAGGTAAAGCTCCTCCGTCTCCTGCAGGAGAAGCGACTCAAGCCGGTGGGCGGTACCCGGGAGGTCCAGGTCGACCTCCGGATCATCGCCGCGACGAACCGGAACCTCGAGGAGGAGGTCGAAGCGGGTCGGTTCCGCGAGGATCTGTACTTCCGCCTCAACGTCATCCACCTCCATGTCCCACCGCTTCGGGAGCGTCGGGATGATATCCATCTCCTCGCGCAGCACTTCCTCAGGAAGTACGCGTCGGAGCTCGGCCGGGAGATCCGGGGCTTCAGCAAGGAGGCCCTTCACGTGGTGATGACCTATGGGTTCCCGGGGAACGTGCGGGAGTTGGAGAACCTGGTTGAACGCTCAGTGGCCTTCGAGACGAGCGACTGGATCTCCGTGGAGTCTCTCCCTCCCAAGATCCTGCGTACCTACAACGAGGGCGAGGCCTCCCTCGTCCAGGCGGATCAGCTCGAGGGTCTGGGGCCCGATTTCTCATTGGACCGGTATCTCGAGCGGATCGAGCGGCACCATGTGGCCGAGGCCCTCAGGGCCACGAGCGGGTCAGTAACCAAGGCCGCCGAGCGGCTTGGGCTGAGCTTTCGATCGATGCGATACAAGATGGCCAAGTACGGCGTTAAGAAGTAGATCCTCGATCCGTCCGGATCGACGTTTTTCAGCCATTGGTGCCGAAAATTGTCACCAGTTTTTCTCGATCGGACATTGGTTTCTTTTGCCCTGATCCGACGCAACTGCTTGAGATCTGACGGGATCCAACTGATTTCAGAGTTGATCCCTCCAGTTGGCACGGGTTGTGCATTGTCTCAGCGACGCAGTGATCGGGAGCAGGTGCTCCCAAATTGGCAAGTTTCAGCAACACACTTTGGAGGTTCACATGCTGAGCAAGTTTCGGAACAACAAAAAGGGTTTCACGCTTATCGAGCTCATGATCGTCGTCGCGATCCTCGCGATCCTGTCGGTCGTGGCGGTTCCCGCCTTCATCAAGTACATGCGGAAGGCGAAGACTGCTGAGGCCGTCGACATGCTGGACAAGATCTACAAGGGCGCCGTGGACTACTTCACCACGCCTCGCGTGCTGCCTGACAGCGCCGGCCAGACCTTCGCCGCCTGCCAGTTCCCGACGAGCCACTCGGCGGTTTACCCGCTGGGCACGTCCTGCTGCGACCTCTCCGGTGGTGGTGACACCCGTTGCCCGGCGGATCCTGGTGCCTGGGATGATGCGACTTGGTCAGCGCTGAAGTTCGAGATGAACGACGCGCATTACTTCCAGTACAAGTTCGACATGTCCGGCACCGACTCCACCGCGCAGTTCACCGCGCACGCCCAGGCCGACCTGGACTGCGATGCGAACTTCTCGACCTTCCAGCGCTACGGCAAGGGCGAGACCGTGGACATGGGCGCCGGCACGACCATCGGTGGTGAGTGCCGTGTTTCCCAGGGCGCCGCGCTCTACACCTACAACGAGACTGAGTAAGACATCAGGCTGAGCCTCTGGCTCAACTGATCAGGGCCGTGCGGAATCGGGGCACCGCACGGCCCTTTCTTGTTAAGCGCCCGGGAGGGCGCTCATCCTCCGGCTCCGACTCCACCATGCACACCATCTGAGCGCTGTTCGCACCGGGCACGTACCTACAGGTACGCACCCGGCACGCCCAGCGCCCAGCTGGCGCACCTGGCGGAGTCTCGCTGCGGAGGCTGAGTGCCCTCCAGGGCGCAACCTTCGGGACGCCGAGCGCGTTGTAGGGTCGTACCTGGATCAGATCCCAGACGTGAGCGTGCGAACGTCCCCTGTGGGAGGGGCTTTCCAGCCCCGACTCTTGTCAGCTTCCAATCCCTCGCCAGAGCTTGATCAGTACGTCCACGTCCAGGGTCTCGGGGCGGGCGGTGGGGTTGATGTCGGCTTGGGCCAGTGCTTGATCAGCGGTTGCGGCCTTGGTGCCTGACTGGAGGAGGCCGTTGCGGATGGTCTTGCGGCGATAGCGGAACCAGGCTGCGGCGGCGTCGAGGAAGGTTCCGCGATCGGCCACGGCCAGCGGCGGCGATTGCAGGGGCTCCAGGACCACCACCGCTGATTGTATCTTCGGGGACGGACGGAACGCCCCTGGGGGGACGGTGAGGGCCAATCGGGCGGTGGACGAGATCCGGACCATGAGGGAGGGGATCCCGTATTGCTTTGAACCTGGACCAGCGGTGAGGCGCTCTGCAACCTCGCGCTGGAACATCAACACCAGCTTCGGGAAGGATGGGGTCACCTCCAGGAGGCGACTCAGGATCGGCACGGCCACGTTGTACGGCAGGTTTCCCACCACGATCCGGTCAGCGAAGCGTGGCGCTGAGAGGTCAGCTTCCAATGCGTCATCGTGGATGACCTGTAATGCCTCCCCGAAGCGCTCGACCAAGGCTGGCGCCAAGGCGTCATCTTTCTCCAGGGCGACGCAGTCCGCGCCCCGGGCGACGATCTCCGAAGTGAGTGCGCCTCGGCCCGGACCGATCTCGAGGATCCGGGCCTGGCTGGTGACGCCGGCGATGTCGAGGATCCGGGAGACCACCCCGCCGTCCACGAGGAAGTTCTGACCCAGGGAACGCTTGGCCTTCATGGCGCTCCGCCGTCGTCCTGGACTGTCGCCCCGAGCTCTCCACTGGCGAAGGGTTCCAGGTGATCCAAGGTCTCGGGGTCGATCGGGTCCAGGAACCGCGCGAGCCCCGCAACCATGGCCGCATTATCCGTGCAATAGGGCATCGCGGTGAGGTGAAGCCGAAGCCCCGCGGCGGCGCAGGCCTCGGCGAAACACTCTCTGAGGCGCTCGTTCGCCGCCACCCCTCCCGCGACCACCACGTCCCGGACGCCTTCTTGCGCTGTGGCTGCCAGGGTCTTGGTCACCAGAGAGTCCACCACGGCCTCCTGGAAGCTCGCAGCGAGGTCTGTACGGGTAGACTCGTCAAGCGCCCCGAGGCTTTCCAGGAGGGACCGCGTAGCGGTCTTGAGGCCCGAGAAGCTGAAGTCGAGATTGCCCTTGCGACGCATGGCCCGGGGCAGCGCGAAGCGCGCCCGATCCCCCTCCCTGCCAAGGTTCTGGATGCTCACCCCGCCGGGGTAGGGGAGCCCGAGGAGTCGGGCGACCTTGTCGAAGGCCTCCCCCGCCGCGTCGTCCAGGGTCGTGCCCAAACGGCGGTACCGGCCCATCCCGAGCACGCTGTAGATGCTGGAATGTCCCCCGGACACCGCAAGGGCCATGTACGGAAACTCCGGTGGCGTCTCCGCCAGGTCGCCTCCTTCCAGGAAGACCGCGGTGATGTGGGCCTCGGTGTGGTGCACGGGGATGAAAGGAATGCTCCGCGTACGAGCGATGGATTTGGCCGCCTGGACCCCGACCATGAGGGCGCCGATCAGCCCCGGCCCCTGGGTGACTGCGACCCGGTGGATCCCGTCGAGATCGGTCCCTGCGCCCTCC
>CAZNWW010000054.1:7348-12128 GCA_964576155.1 uncultured Myxococcales bacterium
CTCCAGGGCTTGCCGGATCACGGGGATCATGGACATCAGGTGGTTCCGGGATGCCAGCTCGGGGACCACGCCGCCGTAGCGGGCGTGGATGGGGATTTGGGAAGAGATCACATTCGAGAGGACCCGGCCGTCCCCGTCCACCACCGCAGCCGCGGTCTCGTCACATGATGTCTCGATGCCCAGGATCCGCACGGGGCCTCCTCCTCAGCGCAGGTCCGCTGCGATCTCTACTGTCGCCTCCTCAAGGAGGCGCTTCAAGAACTTCTCGCGTCGCTCCGCAGCCCGCCCCATGATGAGACGCCGATGGATCTCCGCCTTTCGCGAACCGACCGCTGTGTCCTTCTCCGTTCGGCGCCCGTCCAACCGTAGCAGGATCCAGCCGTCCGCTGTGCGGATCGGATCGGAGATCTCCCCCACAGGTGCTGCCTCCACCGCAGCCTGCAGGCTGGGTTCCAGCTTTTGGAGGTCGATGAACTCCCATTGTCCTTCGAACTCCCGGGTGGGATCCTGGGAGTACTGACTCGCAGCCTCCTCGAAGGTCATGCTGCCCTCGATACGTCGGCGGATCCGCAGCAGATCCTTCCGGCTGCGATCCTCGGCCGTGACCCCCGCATCGGGAGGCAGCCGCAGGAGGATCATGGAGAACCGTGCCTCCCGCAGGGGTTTGGTGTCGCCATGTTCGAGGAGGTAGGTCCGCTCCACCGCGCCCGGATCAACGTTCAGCGGCTGGATGCGATCGAGGAGCGCCTCCAGGCCGTCCGAAGGGCGGAGTCCTGCCCTCCGGAGGGCCGCGTCCACCAGGATGGCCTCGACCTGCGCGTCCAGGGTCATGCGCAGGAGCCGGTGCTGTTCCCTGGCGTCCACTGTCCGCCCGTTGGTGCGCCGCGCCACCTCGTCCTCGATCTCTTTACGCAGGATCACTTCCCCGTCCACTACCGCAGCGATCGCCGGCCTTGGGGGGGGGGCTGGCTGCGTCAGGCGCTGGCGCCCGGCCTTCGCAGGCCCAGAGGGCGAGGAGGCCGAACAGGATGGGGGCGAGACTCCTCACATGGTCACCGCGCCTTCCGAATGCCAGAGGTGCCAGGCCACCACGGAGCGGAATGGACGCCATCGCCGGCCCAGGCGGGCCAATCGATCCGGTGCCATGTCCCGTCCGTCACCGAAGATCCGCCCGGCGGAGCGCCGAACCCCCAGGTCCCCGATCGGAAGGATATCCGGGTGGTGCCGGTGGAAGATCCCGAACATCTCCACGGTCCAAGGGCCCACCCCGCGGGTGGACAGGAGGGCCTCTGACACCATGTCCCATGGACCCACCTCGAGGAACTCGGTGCTCAGATCGCCGCCGCTCCCCATGCGCGCCGCCAGGTCGAGGATGGTCCCGGCCTTGGCCGCCGAGAGCCCAGCGCTGCCCAGCTCCTGGGGGGACCGCACCGCAACCTCGTCGGTCGACGGAAATTCATCCCCCGCACAGCCGAAGAGGGCCTGGACCCGTCCAAAGATGGCACCGGCCGCTGCCCCGGCGAGCTGTTGGAAGACCACGGCCTGGGCCAGGGATGCGAAGGGGCGTCCCGGGAAGTGCGACGTCGGATGCCAGACCCCGGTTCGTTCGAGGTGGGGTGCCAGACGGGGCTCGGAGCGGATCAACCATCGGTGGGCGGCCTCGGCGATCAGGGGTTCCCTGAGGGATGTCAACGAGTCAGGGCCGGGGGGCGCAGGCCAGGCACCCTCCAGGTGGAGCAGCTTGAACTTGGTGGCGGTCCCCCCGGGCGCCGAGAAGCCACCGAGCCCGCCCCCCGTCTGAACCACCCGATGACAGGGGACCACCAGGGGGAGCGGGTTGCGGGCCATGACCCCTCCGACCGCTCGCGCCCCGCCGGGCGCGCCGGCTCGAGCGGCCAGCTCCCCGTATGTGATGATCTCCCCCCAGCCGACATCCGCGAGGGCTTCGCGAACCCTGGCCTCGAACGGCCCGGCGGCGGGCGCGAGGGGGAGGTTATCGTAACGTACCGGGGTACCGGCGATGTGGCGTTGGACCAGGTCTACGGCCTCCGGTATCCACCCGGCGTCGGCGGATGGCGTCGGCGGGGCTGCGGGATCCGGTACTGGTCCTTCCAGGGCGACCCGGGTCAGCCCCTCCGGGGTCCCGGTGAGGCGCCAGCCACCGAGGATGGTCTCCACCCGTGTCGAGAATACGTCGTTCATGTCAATCCTCCGGGGATGTGCTGTCGTCATGCAGGGTGCCGTCCGCAATCCGGCTCGTACGCAGGCTCCTCCCCTGCGCGGCCAGGGCCGCTATCTGTTCCAGATCGTGGGTAGCCGCTATAACCGCTGCGCCGCTCTCGAGGAGGAGCTCCCAGGCTCGCCAACGGGTCGGGCCGTCGAGGCCTGCGGTGGGCTCGTCCGCGATCACCAGGGCCGGGTCCCGAGCGAGGAGCCCGGCGAGGGCCGCCCGCCGAAGCATGCCGTCGCTGAGTTGGTTCGGGAAGCGTGACCAGACTCGCTCGAGGGGCAGAGCGAAGCGCTCCAGCAAGGCCCCGACCCGGGCGCGTCCCGTTGCAGCGTCGACGGCCCAGCCTTCCAGGATCTGGGCTCCCAGTCGGCGGTACGGGGTATACCACCCCCGGATGTCCTGCTGCAACACGCCGAGGCTGCTGCCCCGAAGTCGGCGCAGCGCGGCCGGACGTAGGCCGTCCTCTCCGAGGATCTCCAGAGTTCCGTGCACCTTGTGGGGGCTCATGCCCGAGAGTGCGTCCAGGAGAGTGGTCTTTCCGGATCCCGTTTCTCCGATGAGGACTACGACCTCGCCCTTCTCCACGGTGATCTCCACGTCCTGCAGGAGGACGCTCGAACCAGCCTCCACTCGAAGGGCGCAGGCCTGGAGGACCGCCCTCGTGTAGCGGCGTTCAGGAACCACGGTTGGTCTCCAGACGTCGGGCGAGGAGGTGCGCGCCGAGGGCCGTGAGCGTGAGGAGGAGCGTGGGCGCCATGGCCAGCAGCGGGGCCCGATCCGCTGCCTCGAGGCCTTCCTGGATCAAGATCCCGAAGGATGGATACGGGGGCTGGAGGCCGAAACCGAGGAACGAGAGGAAGGCCTCCTCCAGCATGAGTCCCGGCACCAGGAGGGCGCCATAGGCCAGGGTGGGAGCGAGGAGGTGGGGCAGCACGTGACCTCTGGCCGTTACGAGGGGACTCAACCCCATGGAGCGGGCCGCCATGACGAACCCTGTCGCGCCGAGCGCTACGGTGCGTCCCCTCACCAGGCGGGCGACCGTGGGCCACTGGATTGCCCCCAGGGCCAGGAACAGCACACCGGCCTGAAGGAGGCTCGCCTGCTCCAGGGTCAGATCGGGCAGCCCGAGGACCAACTCGCGGGACACGAGGTAGAGGACCATGACCACGAAGAGGAGGGGGAGTCCGTAGAGGGTGTCGGCCAGCCGCATGAGGGCCAGATCCACCCAACCTCCGCTCATCCCCGCAGTGAGCCCTGCTGCGGTCCCCAGCAGGAGGCTCACCGCGGCGGCGAGGAGCGCGACCAGGAGGGAGGCCCGGGCGCCGTAGGCGAGCCGAGTTGCCAGGTCCCTGCCCGACGCGTCCGCGCCGAGGATGAAGGGGCGGGTGCGTGGCGCACCGGGGTACTCGGCGCGGGAGATTGCGTGGTCCCCGTTTGCGTCGACCTCCAGGAGTCGTGCCGGGTGATGGCGCATCCATCGTGTCTCCTCAACCATCCCTTCGGTACCGGGAGACGGGCCGTCCCTGCGGGCATTGGCCTGCGCGATAGCGTGGCGTCGCCAGCCCTCGCGGGCTGCGTCCAGTTCCGGGCAGCGGAGGGTCCCGTCCGGTCCCCTCTCGAACCTGAGGAGACCGTCTCCGTCCCGATCCAGGCGGTCGAAGGATGTGGCGTCTCCGTCCCATGTCTGCCGCGTGGCCGGCACGGTCCGGGTCCCCGGTCGGGCGAGGGCCTGGTCGGGATGGATCTCGGTATATCCGAACCGGGTGAGGTGATCCGACACGAGGCCGGCGGCCAGTGCGAGGATAACGGCAGGGGCCAGTAGGGCCAGCGCTATCCACGGAATGCGGGTCGGGGCGCCGCTCATTGCGGCACCTTTCCGCTGCGGAGGCGCGGGTCCAGGGCTGCATGGGCCACCTCGAGGGTGGTGTTGAGGAGCGTGACGGTGACGGTGTAGACCATCACCACCCCAAGGATCACCGGGTAGTCCCGGGCTGCGGCTGCGTCCATGAAGATGCGGGAGATCCCCGGCACCTCGAAGAGGACCTCCACGATGAAGGAACCGGTGAGGAGTCTGGCCACCACGGGTCCCAGGGCCTCAACCATGGGGATCAATGCGCCCGGGAGGACGTGCCCGAGGAGGAGCCGGCGCCGGGGGATACCCCGCGCCCGGGCTGCACGAACCCAGGGGGTGCGCATGGCCTCGACGGTGGACGCACGGACCATCTCCAGGAGGTAGGCCCCGTAGACCACACCGAGGACCAGAGCGGGGAGGAGCCTGTCCAGGGGGTCGTCCCATCCCCCCAGGGTGAATCGTCCGGTGCTGGATAACGCTACCCGCACCAGGGTTCCCAGGCCCAACGCGGAGAGGGAGATCACCACCATCGCCCCCACGGAGAGGCCGCGTGCGGTCCCCGAGGGGGTCCGGATCCCGGCCAGCAGCCCTCCGCCCAGGCCCAGGACCAGCGCGATGACGAGCGCGTAGGCCCCTAGCTCCAGGGACACGGGCCAGGTGCGCCCGATCGTCTCCCGAACGGGCTCACCACGGACCAG
>CAZNWW010000055.1:0-11982 GCA_964576155.1 uncultured Myxococcales bacterium
ACCAGCATGTCCGGGCTGCCGCTGCGACGAAAGAACGCTACGAAAGGATCGTAGCGACAGATCAGGAATGCGCTCCCTGTGGAGGCCAACAGGACAGCAGCCCCGAGGTAGAGATAGGGCAACACGCGTAGCCCCCGATCCAGCCCCTCAGGGACACGCAGCGGACGGACCAGGGCCAACTCCTGGATTGCGCCCAACGGACAGACCGACGAACAGAAGATCCGTCCGTATAAGAGAGTCGCCAGGAGCGGCAGCGCAAAGAACGCCAGGACAACCGCCGGCAAGGTGTAGCTGCTGTCGCCCATCGCCATGGCGATGTTCTGCAGTGATCCCACAGCGCAGACGCAGCCATGTCTGACGAAGCCGAAGTAGAGCAGCGAAGCCCCGGTCAGCGCCAGCAGCCCCCTGCGAGAACGTCGGTGGTGCGCCAAGTAGGCAGCAAGGCCCAGCGCGCCAAGCAGCAAGAGGACATCCAACACCTGCCCCGCAGCCCCGATCGAATCGGGGAGCTGCTCGATGGGCGGAATATAGCCGCTCTCAAACTCCGGCGGCGGGAACCGGGCGTCGGCGCGAACCGGTGCAGACCAGAGATACCATGCAGCCGCAATCGACGCTGCGGCCCAATCTGCACGGCGATTCGCCATCAAGCGCCCTTTACGAGGTAGGATCGCTTCCGAGGCACGCGACGTAGAGCATCAGCCGGGCATGCCCTCGCAATGGAACACTCGTTACAGTGTCGACAGAGTGACTGCGAGATCTGCAAGTAGAACGATCCGTTCCCGTACGCATCGCAGTACTTGACACACTCACCGCAGCCTACGCAGAGGTCACGATTGATAAGATACTCGAAGTAGGGTTCCTCGATGAAGCTTCTCTTGATTGCAGCGGTAGGGCAGAGCTGGTTCTCGGCACCCTCATTGAGCTTCGAGCATCGGGGATCGAAGAACCCGGAGCAGAGGTCACAGTAGCCGCAGCGTTCATACTCCTGGTAACAGCGAGCTGCCGAACCTTGCAAGACGCAATGGGTAGCGCATTTCCCGCACCCCGTGCACCGCTCTGGGTCGATTTGCCACACGAGCTCATCTCCGTCGCTAATGGAGCGGCCACGTAGGCCAATGAAACCGATCACACTACCGAGCGCTCCACCCAGGCTCCAACGACCGAGGAGGCGCAAGAAACGTCGTCTATCCGTCCGCTTCTGTCCAACTTCAGCCATGATCCCCTCCTCCATCCCTGGCATAGATGTGTACCACGGCACTGCAGGGATCCAGCACGAACACCCGCCCAAGACCGTCCGTAGCGAGGTCGATCCCCGACTCTCGATGCGACAGGCCGCCCCGGGCGCATGCGGCCCCCTGATCGGCGAAACTGTCCGGGCCGTTGATGATCTCCACGAACACCCCCTCGGGAGTGAATCGCTTCACCAGAACCTGCCCCTTCTCTCCGGTCACCAGGTCTCCTCCCGGGAGCACAGCCAGCGCTATCGGGTTGCAGCAGCCCGGGAACTCATCCTCGCTACGACCTGGAGTGCCCCAGTGAAAGGCCTTGCGGCCGTGGGAATAGGCAGCCACGCGGTGTCGCCCCGGGTTGAGGACGAAGACGAGCTCTCCCGGGGCCGCCACCGCATCCAGGTAGCGGCTCGGAACAGCAAGCCTGGCTTCGTCGTCTGGTTCTTCTGGGAAGCTGTCCTGGTACCTCATCTCCCTGTCGTATCGGTGGATCAGCCGCAGCCCTGCGTCCCCCACATAAATGAAATCGTCGGATACAGTGAGCCCCGCCAGCGCTGACCGCTGACCACGGGGGTCACATGCGGCGGTCAGGCGCCCCGCTGAGTCGAAGGCCTCGACGTGTCGGTCGAAGGCGACCCACATCTCTCCGCTATCCACTGCCGCCACGGCGAATGGCTCCGCCGCAAGTTTGTGGCGTCGAATCGTCAGTCCCGCGGCGTCAAAGACGCGAATTTCCCGATCTCCGGCTACGAGGATCTCCTCCTTGCCGTCGTCTTGCGCCACTGCGACGCCGCGTACCCGCGTCAGGCCGGTGTCGAACGCGCCAACCTCAACCCACCTGTTCGGGGTCTCTTCGTTGGTGGCTACCTCCAGGCATTTCATGGTCTTCGCATCCCGCAGGATAAGTCGCCCTCCCGCCAGCGCCATGGGCCCCCATGCGTCCCCCTTGTCCAGTACATTGGCCTCAGCAACCACTGAGAAGCCTGTCTTTTGCGCGCTGATCAGGGAGAGTGTCCCGCTCTCATTGAGCATAAAGATGTGGTCGTTCAGCGCCACGAAGGGGCCGAGCCCGAGGCGGTGTCCCTTGTCGCTCCGCCACTTCTCCTTACCTTCGCTGTTCAGGCAAAGCAGGTCGTGGTCTTCGTTGACGCCGAAGAGCAGGTCTCGGTGCCAGATCGGGGTGTGGACGTGGGAGCCGAAGATGTCGGCATCGAGCCTGAAGACTTCACTCACTTCATAGTCAGTACCGTACTTGACGCCCACCATGCGCGCACCGACGCCGTAGCCGCCGACGAAGAGGACGTGATCTTCTCCCACCTGAACCGGAGCTGGTACATTTGCGATCCGTACGTTCCAGTCGAGGAGCTCCCATAGCACCTCACCGCCCTGAACTGAGACTGAGACGACTCCGTCGCTGGCCGGGTAGATAAGCTGTCTGACACCGTCGAGTTCTGCCAGGGTGACGCTGGAGTGAGTCATCTCCCAACGCCGCAAGTTGGGCGTCTCCCAGAGAGTCTCCCCGGTGATCTCGTCGAGGGCAGTGATCAACGCGTCGCCGCCGGGGGCCAGGATCACAGCGCCGTCCACGATCAGCGGACATTGTCCCATATACCATCGGGGCAACCTGGCATGATATCGGTCCGACAAAGCCAGGGCCCAGCGCAGGTCCCCCGTCGATGCATCCAGCGCCACGACTTGACCGCGGGGCCCGATTGTCACCACCGTCTCTTTGCTCACCGCGGGTACAGTGCGGGTGTAGCCGAAGTTTCGCTTCATCCGATTGGGATAGGTGTATCGCCAGATCTCGGCGCCGTCGGCCAAGGACAGACAGCGCACAACGTCCCGACGCTCTCCCTCGTCGTAGTCGAGCAGGTAGACCCTACCAGCACGGACAACCGCCCCCGCGTATCCCTCCGCCACCGGCAGCGACCACAGCTCCCTCGGGCCGCTGGCCCCCCAGGACTCGATCACACTCAGGGAGGGATCCACCAGCGCGTTGGTTCCGTTCGCCCCCCTGAAGCGGGGCCACGTCCCGGGTATATCCGCGGGGCTCCCAGGCCCGCTCGTTCGTGTCCCCTCCTCCCAGAACTTCCCCAACTCCACCATGTCATCTTGGGGCGCTTCTGCGTCCTCGGGCGTGCGCTCGGAAAACAGGGGCCGGTCCGTAGCCACCAACCAGACGATCGCAGCAGCGAGCACCAGCGTAACAAGCACCGGAACAAGACGCGTCGAGCGTAGGAGGTTAAGCTCGTTCATCAGTCCACCGTCAGGACATCCATCAGACGTCCGCGTAACGCGACGCGGGCCGCAAACCAAGTCCAGAGGATACCACTACCTAGCACCGATGCCATGGTCAGCACCATAGCATTGAACGGGAACGAGTTGCCGTTGATCCAGACGAAGGGCAGGATAGCGAAGGACGCAGCTGCTGCACCCGCCAGCAGTCCCCCTCCCATCACCAGCAGATGCTCGACCAGGATGAGCCGCCGTATCCGGCGCAGGGAGAACCCGACCACCTGCATGACGGCCAGCTCGCATATTCGCTCCAGCGCGTTTCGCAGCAGAACCAGGCCCAGGCCCAGGCTGCCCAGCAGCAGAGCCAGGCCGGCCAGAAGTTGGAAGATGGAGAGGTATGTGTTCTGAACGCGGTTGAACGCATCCAGTCGTTGGACCGTGGACTGAGCCTCCCAACCAAGATTCGACAGGACGTCTTCCAGGGCCGCCGCTGCTTCTCCGCCCGGGGCCGCGTTGTCCACAAGGAACAGGCGATAGCCGGAAACGTCGGGGAAGACGCGCAGGAAGTTCCTCTCAGAGATGATCACGCTCCCTTGAAGGATCGTATTCTGCAAAGCCCCGACCAATCGCAACCGCAGCGTCCGTCCTGCAGAGTCCTCTACCTCCAGCACATCACCCGGCTGTCTCCCGAGGGCCCATAGGATCGTGTTGATATCAGCGATAGCGGGGATCTCGCCCTGCTGCACCTTCCGGTCGAGGAGGCGCCAGCCATCCTCATCTGTGCCGTCTCGGGACACGGCGGTGAAGGTGAAGGCATCTCGCCTGTCTAGTTCCGCCACAGGCGCGCCGAGGATGCGTGGAGACTGGACGCGGTTGAGGTTCAGGCAGGTAGCGTCGTCACCGTCTCGGACGCGCAGCGGCACGATAGTCACCCCGCTCAACGCGCCTCGGGAGATACCGTAGCGCTCCTGCGCCTCTGCGCTCGTCGGATGTCGGACCAGCGGGGCAGCGGTCTCGGCGATCAAAGAGAAACCTCCTGTGCCGCATGCCGGATCATCCGGGTCCATGATTGCGCCCTGGCGGTGTGCGCCGGCTACAATTATCAAGAACGCAGCGAAAGCAACCAACCCGAAAGCTGACAAGGTCTGTCCAGGGCGGCGAGACAGATTCCTCAACACAATCGCAGCGGCTCCGGGATAAGCAGCGAGGCGACTCGACAAGGCTCGCAGGAGGGCAGGTCCGGCCGTGACAAGCGCGGCCAGGGCAGCCGCGCCTGCCCCGAAATAGCCAGCGTCCGGCGGGATGACTCCGCAGACAGTGAGTCCGACGAGCGCCCCGGCCGACATGACAAAGATGACCACCGATACCAAACCTCGGTAACCTCCGGCTGTGGCAGGAACTATCGGTGCTACCAGATGTCCGATCCCGGCTCTCGTATTATGCCTGATCGCCACTGCGATGGTGATCCATCCCACGAGCGCGGTAAGGCCTGCTCCTCCGACTACAGAGAGGGGAGACGCAGCGAAGACCAGGTCAACGGTACCGGGCCATATCGATGCGAGGGTAGCCACCATACCCCATCCGAAGACCAGGCCACCGATCGCACCGGGGATAATGCTCACCATGGCCAACGCAGCGCCCTCGGCCATCACGAGTGTTCGCAGGCGACGCGGCGAAAACCCGGCTGCGAGGAGGACCCCGAATTCAGCGCGACGTCGCGCCAGCCCGAGGGAGAGCAGGAGCACGACAAGGGTCAACGCCGCTCCGACCAGGAACAGCCCGAAGCCCAGCACCAGCAGACCGAAATCCATGGCCCGCTCAACTCCGTGTTCAGCCAGCGCTCGTAGGGGTACAAGTCGCGGCCCGGCGATCTCCGACAGCTCCTTCGTCAGATGTGACGACACTTCACCTGAAGAGGTGTCGAAAAGTCGCACCCCCGTCAGGCGGCCAAAGCGGCTCCCCCACAGGCGTTGTGCGGTGGCCAGGGATACAAAGGCCTTCGGCGCTCCACCGAACTCCTCCCAATAGGCCTCATCCCGCGGACGAATGCGGTCGAGGTCCATAGGAACTCCAGGCCGCCAGTCGCTGCATTGCTCGACGTCGCTGAGCCCTGGAAATACGGGCATCAGAGCGCTATCAGCTCCCAGCCCGGCCATGCGCACCACCCCATGCACGGTCAGGCTCACCGTCTGCTCCAGCAGCTCGCCTTCTACCCAGGAAAAGTAACTCATGGACATCCGGTCCCCAATCCGGGCCTGAAGATCGTCCGCCAGCCAGGAGTTCAGTATCACCTCGTCGTCGAGAAGATCGGACGCCAGCGGATGAAGCCCCTCGTCGTTCGCCAGCCCAGCCACCAGCGAATACGGTGTGCGCCGTCCACCTATGGCCAACGTGTTGGCGAGATAGGTGAAGATCTGTAAGTTCGGTCGTTGATTTATCAGAACCCGGGCGTAGACGTCCCGGAGGAAGATCTGCGCCGACTCCACCTGCATCACCGAGTCCCGCAGCTTGGATGGGGGCAAAGCGCGTAGTAGCAAGCCTGCGTCCGCGGGCCTCCAATGATCCGCCAGCGCTGTCTCCAGCGCTGTCTTTGACCACGATTTCTTTCCAAGAGTCCCAAGCAGGATATGGCTGGCCCGTCCATCGCGTCCTACAGCCTCGGCCAACTCCGCGCGATTAACGAACGCATTGCGTGGTGCCTGCATCTCAGTGCGCAGATTCAGGGCGGCACCTTCGGAGGCGGCGAGCAAGCGTACGATGGTGAGCCTCAGGCTGGGGATTCGCTCAATATCGGGCACCAGAGGCACCTCCGATGAGACCCCGCCGAAGGGCTTCAGGACAAGCACGAGATCATCACCGGGACCGACACACAGCTCCCTGGCCAAAACGGGGCTCAGAAAGACCTGTCCCTTCTTGGGTTGGACGGCGGCGGTAGCTCCGAAGACAGCGCCGAACGCTGCGTCTATGCCGACTACCTCAACGCCGCCGACGCGAGCGTCACCAGACGGAGTCCGCGCTGCTCCCGGGATCTTCAGAATGGCGGCGGAAGGGATCTCCATCTCTTCTGCCAGCTCGGCGCCCAGCTCCACGCTGCAGCCGCTTTGGCCGCATATCACAGCCCACTCAATCTCTCCGAGACGTGCTTCGGCGATCTTGCGTAGGCTGGCGTGCATGGAATCACCCGAGACCAGCGCCCCGACCACTACCGTGACCGCTAAAGACAGGCCGATCGCTGCGGCCGCGTTTATCCCTGCGTGGAAGCGCAGGTTGCGCAGCATCAATCGCCAGAAGCTCAAGTGGGTTCCTCGGCGGGATCTGGGAGAGGCGCAGGCTGGAGCTGACCGTCTTCGAGCGTCAATACGTGATCCATGCGCCGCGCTATGGACATCGAGTGAGTGGCGACGACCAGCGCGCTTCCCTCGCTCCGAGTGAGGTCCAGCAGGAGCTCGACCAGCTCGTCGGCTCTTCGCCGATCCAGGGCGCCCGTCGGCTCATCAGCGAGTATCAAGGCCGGGCTGTTGATTAGCGCTCGGACCACCGCTACCCGTTGTCGTTGCCCCACAGAGAGGTGTCCGGGGAAAGCATCTCGACGTTCTGAAAGCCCGACCTGCGACAGCAACTCATGTGCTCGTTGAATTGCATCTGCGGTGGCACGACCATACGCGGCCATGACTGGCAGCAACGAGTTCTCCAACACCGTGCATTGCGGTAACAGGTGGTGGAGTTGGAACACGAATCCGATGCGTCGGGCTCGTACTCGTGCGGTCGCTTCATCATTGAGGCTCAGCAGATCATCTCCGGACAACGTCAGGCGTCCCGCGTCGGGCAGGTCCAGGGTTCCGAGGATGTTCAGGAGCGTGCTTTTTCCGGAGCCGGACGGTCCGACCACGGCCACGGTCTCCCGCGCTCCGACGGACAAATCCAGACCGGACAGTACCCTCAGTCGAGGCGGGCCCGGGAAGGACTTCTCAATAGCTGTTGCGTTCAGCATTTCAGCTCTCCAATATGGCGATGAACGCCTCTGCACTTCGACGAGCGGTAAGATGGGAGCTCACTGCGGCGCGCCCGGACAGCCCGTCTTCACGCGACTTGTTCGGATCCTGCAGGTAGGTCGCCAACGCCCCGGCGAGCAAATCGGGTGCGTCCGGCTCGACGCAGGTAACTCCGGCGCCGACGATATCAGCAAGCTCCGGGAAGAACCCGGTGTTCGGTCCAATGACGGGGACTCCATGGGCCAAAGCCTCCAGCGCCCCCTGTCGATAGGCGGGGGGCCGGCGCTCCGGGACCGCCAGCGTGGTCAACTGGTGATAGAAAATTGAGCGTGACTGATGATCGAAATCTTCCAGCACGGTTACGCAGTCAGCGCAGCCAGCCGCTCGCAGGCGCGACAACAACGCTGCGACATAAGCACGGTCCGTTGTGTCGCTGCCACCCATCAAGAGCAGGCGAGCGTCAGGTACGACCTCCGCACGCAGCTTGATGAACGCATCCACGAGGGTATCCAGTCCGCGACCAGGGGCCATTCGAGAGAGGAACCCGACGGTCGGTGGTGGGATCTCCCGGACCGGCTCGGCTTGCGCCTCCATGCAGACACCGGGGGTAATCACGTGTAGATTTATCTTGGATAAGTTCAATCGAGAGGCCATGAACTCGGCGTAGTACTCACTCAAGGCTACGAAATGATCTACCTGCGGTGCGGCGCATCTCATTGCGTCCCAGACCTGTGCACGCCAGGGGTCAGGGAGCTCATCTATGAACTCATCTTCGTCCTGCAGCAGGCAGATCACTGGTTCGCCGAGACGCTCTCGCAGCGGCTCGGCCAAACCCAGCAACAACGCGTTGGACAAGACGATGCCGTCTCCTCGGTCCTGCTCCTCGATCCAGTCGAGCAGGCGCTCAATCTCCTTTATCTGGTGTCCCTCCCGACCTCGCAGCATGGACAGCGTGGTCTCGCCCAGCAGCCTGGGATCAGTCGCGGCGCTTCTTCGTCCAGCCTGGGTCAACAACCAGCCGGCGTCAAAGACTCGGTCAACCCAGCGCGGAGTCCGCCGGAAGAGTCTCGTCTTCTGCTGCAGATAGACGTTGATCCCCCCAAAGAACACCGGCGTTTTCACGATCAGCTTGGGTGTATCCAGCTCAGGAGGCAGGTAGAGAGGGACGATCTCCACCACCAGTCCTATCTCGCGCAGCGATTGGATCAGGGTGCCGTCCCGCAGACAGTTCTCGCAGTAGAAGTTGCCCCCGGAGCCAGTCAAGAGCCAGGTCAGCTTCATGGTGCCTCCATGTAACGCTCCATGGCATCCAGTAGATAGACTGATCCATCCTCCGTGGAGACCGCCAGCCGGCTGCCGGCCGGGGCCGGAGTAGACAACAGCGCAGCGCCGAAGTCCTCTCGCCAGATAATAGCGCCCGAGTCCAGATCCAGAATATACAGCTGACCGTCCTCGGATGGCACGAGGACTCGCTCCGGCCCGACAATACATCCCGCAGTAATTGGTCCCTTGGTCCGACGGCGCCACCGCTCGATGCCTGTCTCGGAGTCCAGCGCTATCACCACACCATCCAGGGTCCCACCGACCACCGTCCTCGGAGCCACGGCGAGTGGCGCCTGGAACCCCTCGCCGTCAATCATGAATCGCCAGGCGATGTCGCCGGTGTTGGTGTCGATCTTCAGAACCTCGCCTCCCCAGGTCGCAGCAAAGACCCAGTCGTTCACCGCCACCACTGATCCTGCTACGTAGCCCTCTGCGTCCACTCGACGCTCCTCCCTTCCGTTAGTAGCGTCAAGGATATGCACTCGGTGGTCACAGCTCCCCACCACGACCTCTTCGCCGGCAATCGCCGGGGTGCCGTTGATGTGGTGCCCCGTTCGATGTTCCCAGGCAACCTCACCCGTGGCCGCAGTAACGGCCAGCAATCGGTTGTCATAGTTCCCGACTAATACGAACTTGTCTGCTCTACCGGCGAAGAAATTCGGGCTGCCGTGGATCTCTCCCCCGGTATTCAGCGTCCATCGCAGCCTTCCCGTCGCCGTATCCAGGGCATGGAGCGAGCCTGTGAGTGTGCCTGTGTAGAGTGTATCCCCGACAAGGAGCGGGGCAGCGTACACGGCACCACCGACCGGAGCGGTCCACAGCTCGTCGCCTGATGCGAGCGATAGCGCTACCACGGCGCCATCATCAAGACCCACGTAGATGATCTCGTCTCGAATGACCGGCGACCCTGGGATTGAATTCAAGAAACGCCGCCGCCATCGCACTCCGTAGCTCGCTGCGACACCACCAGGACATCGCCCACTCAATCCGGCGTCACCCCCCGGGCCGAGCCAATCGCCGAGGATCTCATCGGACAGGACAGCCGGCGCTGCCTCCTCAAGCGAACTCTGTACTTCCGGTCGGGTCCACACGAACCAGATCCAGAGCGCAGCGCTCGCTGTTGCAAGGACGATTACCAACGCTGCTGCTCTGCCCCACCTGATCGACATGACCTCTCACTCCGCGGGGGACGAGTAGACATGAGGACATTGTGGCATCCGCGAACATGAACTGGTAGAAAAAATCGGCTCTTGTGACATCTTCGTGCGGAGGAGTGATGCAAAGGGCTCGGACGGCGGGCTACCTCACCCTTGACGGATCGCTCCCTCCCGGCGTACCGTCGCTCCATGAATTTTTCCCTCACAGGAGAGGCTGGCGGGCAGCGACAAGTGGCCCTCGTCGCCGCCTTGATGGTGGTCATCCTGACCTGCGCGTGCGGGGGACGCCCCGACACCGACGCCCCCCGGGATCCCACGGCCCTCGTGGATCCGACCGACGCCTCCTGGGTCCTGGTAACTCCGCCCCTCGGGGAGGTTCGTGTCGCCGCGCTGCAGATCCTGGTGAACGTCGAGGGCCTCCTGGGAGTTGTGGACTATATCCGGGAGAGCTACGAGGTGGATCTCGGCGACGAGGACGTGCTCGAGAAGCTCGGTCTCGCTCCGGACCGGCCCCTCGTCGCCCTCGGAGTCGATGGGGGTGTGTGTCTGGTCTTTGGCGCATACAGCGGTGTACAACTGGACGAGATCCTGGAGCAGGTCGGAAGGACATCGGGGCATCGGATCGAGCGGCGGGTCGCGGAGCAGGGGCTCCTCACGCGCGTGTACGACAAAGATAGATGCACGGTAGCGCTCCTTCGGCTCGAGGGCCTCGTTCTCCTTGGGTATAGCCCCGATGGTAAGGCCGACGCAGTGGTCGCTCGGGTAGCTCTCCACCACCTGTCCGAAGATGCGAAAGGCGTGGCAGCACCGGACGGGCGCTTCGTGTTCGAGTGGTGGGGAGGCGGCGTCCCTCAGGGCGCGGTCGACGTCACAGGGTGGCCGGGGCCGCTGGCCGGTGTGGGCCACTGGTTACATGCCACGCAGTCACGTATCAGTACCCTCCGTCTCACCTTCGCCGCGGACATCGACGGCATCGACTGGGACCTGGAGATCATCCCCGTCCAGCCTTCGGAGGCTCCACCACTGGCTTCTACCGCTATAACGGACTGGAAGGATGCGGTCCCGGAGGACGCCATCCTGACCGCGCAGATCCGTTCAGGGATGAGCGACACCCTCGGCGACCTCCTCGGGGGCAAGGGGATGTATATCCTCGGCCTCCTCGCTGCCGAGATCCTCGACGAGAAGAGGGTCCCCGAGATTCGGATGGCCCTGGAGACCATGGCCCCTGAGGTGGGTTTTGTGCTCCTGGGCGCAGACCCCCGGGCGTCCATGGGAGATATCGTCGCACCTGGCAGCATCTTGCAGACCCTCAATGCGATTCACCTGGGGCTCATCGTTCGGGGCACACCGCCAAAGGAAATCATGGAGTCGATACCGACCGAGGATGGCCCGGTGCCCGGCGGCTGGAGGGCCCGAATGGTATCAAAAGATGCGCCCCGGGCGGTGGAGTTCTGCAAGGCCAAGGATGACAGGAGCCTCTGCCTCGGGGTTCTGGCCGGGGTAGACCGCCTGATGGTGGTGTCCGGAAAGGGAGAGACAGATCGATTGACACGCGTCTGGACCGGCGCCGCACCGGCGCTGGGAGAGGCCCTCTTCGTCGGGCGCACGAGCGGAGACGTTGTCCTGACGCTCAAGATGAAGCGCCTCGTCAGGGACATGCGCGCCAAGGGTGTTCCGCCGTTCTACCTTCGGATGGTGAACAGCTTCCTGGAGATTCAGGCGATCCAGAGGGACACACCGGAGGGAACAAGAATCGAAGGGGAGGTCTTGTTGCGCTGATGATCCAGCTGAAGGACATACGGAAGGTCTACGATCGGGGAGAGGCCGCAAACAAGGTCCTGCGCGGCGTGGATCTCGAGATCCCCGCCGGCCGCTTTGTCTCCCTGGTGGGAGCCAGCGGATCCGGGAAGACCACGCTCCTCAACCTCATCGGCGGTCTCGACCGTGACTTCACCGGCACAGCCACGGTAGACGGCCAGGACATCCAGCGCATGTCGGATCGGGTGATGTCGCGCTTCCGCAACCGAACCCTCGGGTTCGTGTTCC
>CAZNWW010000056.1:0-2545 GCA_964576155.1 uncultured Myxococcales bacterium
TCGCCGCAGGAGCCGCCGCAGTTGTCGCTCCCGCATTCGTTCGGAGTCCCGTCAGGACCGACGCAGGAGGGCTCGCAGTAGAGCTTGCACTTGTAGTTGTCGCAGTAGTGGGTGTCGGGGCAGACGCCGCAAACGCCGTTGCACCCGTCCGGGCCGCATTCCTTGCCGTCACAGCTCGCCACGCAGTCGATGCACTCGTTGTACTCCGCGCTGCACGCGCCGTTGAGGGAGCTCAGGAGGCAGGAGGTGTTCAGGTTGAAGCCGCACGCAGCGACCACGCATTGGACCAACACGAAGAACTCGTCCTGGGCCTCCGGGGTCCCCTCGTCGAGGCAGTCGTACAGACACGCCACGCCCATGGTGGAGACGCAGGAGATCGCGCATTCCACCAGCTCGCCGCAAGGCAGGCCCTTGAAGCAGACGCCGTTCTGGCAGGTCTCGGCGACGGGGCAGGTGCCGCAGGTACCACCGCAGCCGTTGTTGCCGCAGTCCATCCCGTCGCAGTCGGGGATGCAGACCGGCACGCAGGTGCCGTTCTGGCATGCGTTGAGTGGGCCGCACCCGCCGCAGGAGCCGCCGCAGCTGTCGGGGCCACATTCCTTGCCCTGGCAGGCCGGGACGCAGCCGCAGCCGCCGCATTCCTCGCATTCGGAGACGCAGATGCCGTCCCACTGGACTTCGCAGCAATAGGGATCCTGGGAGCAGACACATTCCTCACAGGGGCAGGCGCCGCAGCCGGGCCAGGAGGTCGTCTCGCAGCCGGTGCCGCAGGGGCCGCAGTCCTGCGGACATGCAACACAATCCTCGCCCGCGTTGGCGGCGCAGTAGCCGTCTCCGCAGGTCACCAGGAACTCGCATTTGCCCGTGGCGTTGCACACCAGGGGCTCAGGGCAGTAGCCGCAGGAGCCGCCGCATTCATCGCTTCCACATTCCTTGCCCAAACATTGCGGGTCGCAGGAAGACTCACAGATCCCGTCTACGCATTCTTCGCCGAACTTGCAGACGCCGCAGACTCCGCCGCAGCCGTTGTTGCCGCATTCCTGGCCGAAGCATTGCGGGATGCAGATGTCTTCACATTGGTAGTCGACGCATTGCTGGCCCGGGCCGCACGCTCCGCAGCTCCCGCTGCAGCCGTCGGGACCGCATTCCTTGCCCCAGCAGACCGGCTCGCAGGTCTGGCACATGATCCAGAGATCGTAGCATTCGGTCTTCAGGGCGTCGTCCCAGCACGCGGGGTCACCCCCATTAGCGCCCGCGCAGGCGCTGAACGCGCAGTCGAAGAGCATCATCGCATGCTCGAACTGCTCCGGCTCCGCGCCTTGGGCGCAGACCTCGAAGCAATCGTATCCGAGGAAGAACCAACAGGTCGATGCGCAGTCGATGATCTCCGAGCAGGACGGCGGGCTCGTGCATTGATCGTCCAGGCAGGCGTCGTTGCCGGCGCAGAGGCCGCAGGTGCCACCACAGCCGTCGTCGCCGCATTCCTTCGGGGAGCCTCCGGGGTTCCAGCACTTGGGTACGCAGACTTCCTCGCAGAGGCCGTCGGTGCAGACCGTCCCCGGCGGGCAGACGCCGCAGGCGCCGCCACAGCCATCGCCGCCGCAGATCTTGCCGTCGCAATCGGGTTCACAGCTCCCGGGGCAGGCGAGGGGCCACTGGCCGCTCGGATCCGAGCCGAAGCCGCCGCACTCATAGCTGTTCCCCATCCAGCCGCAGCCGGCGAGGCCGCAATTCACTGCGACGATCTGGCCGTTCATGCAGAACTGCAGGGTTCCACCGTCACAGCACCCCACCTCGGGGACGCCGTCGCAGCCCATGACCGGGATGCACTGTCCGGCCTGGCAGGTGGTCTGGGGCGGGCAGGGGATGGGTTCGAGCCAGCCCATGCCGGAGTCCGCGCAGGTGATCACCGCGTTGCCCTGGCATTTTGTGGTGCCGGGCTGGCATTCCCATTGCACGCAGAGGCCGCCCTGGCAGTTGGAACCCGGCGGGCAGGGTCCCAGGTCCAACCAGCCCAGGCCGTCCTCGGCGCAGACGATCTGGTTGTCGCCGTCGCAGTCCATGGTGCCGGGATCGCAGGCGGGCGCAATGCAATCCCCGCCGTCGGTGCAGACCTCGCCGGGGAGGCAGTACCCGCAGGTCGTCTGCGAGCCGCAGCCGTCGTTGCCGCATTCCTTGCCCAGGCAGTCGGGCTGGCAGAAGCATTTTCCGTAGGGCGTACAGATGAAGTTGTCCGGACAGAAACCGCAGAAGCCGCCGCAGCCGTTGGGGCCGCATTCCTTCCCGAGGCAGTCGGGCTGGCAGACGCACTCGCCACCGGAGCAGAGCCAGCCGTCCATGCACACGCCGCAGACTCCGCCACAGCCGTTGGAGCCGCATTCCTTGCCTATGCAGGACGGGGTGCACTCACCGCAGTCTTCAAAGGCCTCCTGGCAGTCCGTGGCGATGGCCACCTCGTAGCAGTAGGAGAAGGGATGGAACTCGTCGCACAGCATGAGCACACAGGCGTAGAGCTCCATGAAGACCGTCTGCGCGTCCGGGCCGG
>CAZNWW010000056.1:2555-9402 GCA_964576155.1 uncultured Myxococcales bacterium
ACTCGGGCGGAGCCTGGCTGTTCAAGATGCAATCCAGGATGTCTTCGCAGTCCAAGGTGCCGATGCATTGGCTGTTCACGCAGTCCAGGCCCTGGGGGCACTCGCCGCAGGTCCCGTCGCAGCCGTCGGTGCCGCATTCCTTGCCGAAGCAGGAGGGCTGGCAGTCCTGGCACGCGTCCCATTCGGGGGCACAGATTCCGTAGAGAGAGTCCTTCATGCACTCGGGCGACATTGCGTTGCCGCAGGACATGAGCAGGCACTCGAAGACCATGCCCAGCTCCTGCTGGGACTCGGGAGAGGCCTGGGACAGGCATTGATCGAAGCAGCCCCAGTAGTCGCCGTCCGCGGACATGTCACAGCCGAGCATGCACTCCACGGCCTCGACACAGTTCAGCCCCGTGGCCAGGCATTGGCCCTGGCTGCAGTTGGTGCCCAAGGGGCAGTCCCCGCACCAGCCTCCGCAGCCGTCGGAGCCGCATTCCTTGCCGTCGCAGGTGCAGTACGGGTCGCAGTCCATCAGCGCGCCCGGGGGCAGGGTCCAGGCCTCTTCGGGGCACATGGTGCCGTCCATGCAGAAGTCACAGATCCCGTTGCAGCCGTCCGGTCCGCAGGTGCCGGGGATGGGCTCGCACTTGGGTTCACATGGCTCGATGTCGCAGTAGGCCTGGCCCGCTATCTCCTCGAAGCAGAACTCCCCTGCGCCGCAGGGGAGGATCAGCCACTCGTCACCCGAGTCGGCGCAGACCTGGTAGGACACATCGGAGATGCAATGGGTCACGCCCGGTGTGCAGATGCCCGAACCAATGCACAGGCCATCCTCGCAGATCGTGCCGTCGGGGCAGGGGGTCGGGTCGCTCCAGCCGGAGCCGTTGTCCAGGCATTGAACCACGCCCTGGCCGACACACGCCACCGCGCCGGGATCGCATACATCCGGCTCACACTGGAAGGCGTCGACATCGCACCACATGACTTCCGCGCAGTGATCGTCGGTGAGACACTCGATGCAGATCAGGAGGTCCGGGTGACAGAAGAGGCCCGGCGGGCAGTCCGCGTCCACGGTGCAGGGAGGCGGGGGCTCCTTGCAGAGGTTGTCGTCACAGACCAGACCCTCGGGGCAGTCGTCGTCGATGAGGCACTCCACGCACAGGCCGGCCTCGAGGTCGCAGATCCAACCCTCCGGGCAGGGCTTGTCCTCGCTGCAGACCGGCACCTCGATGCATTCGTTCTCACGGCAGATCATGTTGCCGGGACAGTCATCGTTGTCGACACAGTCCACGCAAATGTTCTGCTCGGGGTCGCAGACCTGGCCGGCGGGGCAGTCCGCGTCCTCGGTGCAGGGCCATGGCCCGATGGCGTCGCCCGCAATGTCGCTGAAGACATCCTTGTGAGGCCAGGGCTGGTGGTCGGACGTGGGGATCTGGATCGCCCCGGAGCGGTCTCCGTCGGGGCAGCCCGGCAGCGCTGCGAGCAGGGCGAAGGCGACGATCAGGTTGATGAGATACCTGGCTTTCATGGACCTCTCCTCGATTCATCTGGACGTTCGGTTCACGGCCGATGGCCGCATTATACCGATCAAGTCGAGACGGGTCCATGCGCGCGCATGAGACACGGTTGCCCGTGCACCCCCGTTCCTCTATCATTCAACCTTGCAGGAGGACCTGGAAATGGTCGATATTATCGAGCAGGTGTCGCGCTGGGTGGATGCGCCGGACCTGGCGGCATGTCTGGACCTGAAGGCCCGCTTCGGCGCGGGTGCCCTCCCGGTGGCCGGTGGTACCGACGCGTCCCTCCGTTTGCGGAGCGGTCAGTGGCGGCCTCAGGTGCTGTTATCCCTGGGGAGCGCCTGTCTTCAGCATCTGGATCTCACCCGGGACGGCCTGGCCGCAGGGGCCTGCGTCACCATGGCGGCCTTGGCCGCGGATGACGCGGTGCGCACCACCTGGCCCGCGCTGGCGGCCGCGGCAGGGGGGCTCGGGAGTCCCTTGATCCGCAACCTCGCCACCCTCGGCGGCAACCTGGGCAACGCGTCCCCCTGCGCGGACTCTGCGCCGCCGCTCATGGTCTACGACGCACAGATCGTCGTGCGTTCCACCAGGGGCCTGAGGAGCCTCCCTGCGGATGCCTTCTTCACGGGTCCGGGGGCCACGGCCCTTGCGGAGGACGAGCTGATAACAGAGGTTCGGATCCCCGCGCCTCCGCCAGGCACACTGGCCACGTTTCGGAAGTTCGGGCCTCGTCGGGCGAACGTCATCGCCGCGTCGAGCCTCGCGACCGCGCTCACCTTCGACGACGGCGCCGTGGTTCGGGCCCGGTTGGCCGCGGGCTCTGTAGCGCCCACCCCGATTCGGCTGCCCCGGTTGGAGGCCTTCCTTCTCGGGAAGGCCGCCGCAGATCTCGCGAACTCGGAGGTGCAGGAAGAGGCTGCGGACCTGCTGCTCCAGGAGGTGGTCCCAATCGACGATGTGCGCGGCAGCGCCTGGTACAAGGGCCGGGTTGCCGCGAATGCCCTGATGAGAGACCTGGCCGTGGCCGGGTTGAAGGGGGCGCCATGATGAACGTGACGATTACCCTCAATGGCGTGATACACGAGGTCGCAATCGGTCCCCTCGAGCGCCTCCTGGACCTGGTCCGGCGCCTCGGCGCAACAGACGTCAAGGAGGGCTGCGGCGAGGGGGAATGCGGTGCGTGCACGGTGCTCCTGGACAGGCGGCCCGTGACGTCTTGTCTCGTGCTGGCTGCGCAGGCTGATGGGGCCGTAATCACAACGGTCTCGGGGCTCTCTGTGGACGGACTGGATGCGGTGCAGCAGGCCCTCCTGGACGCGGGCGCGGTGCAATGCGGGTTCTGTACCCCCGGGATCGTGCTTACGGCGCGGGCCTTGCTGGATGAGAATCCGGCACCGACCCGGGATGAGATTCGGGCGGCGCTGGCAGGCAACCTTTGCAGATGTACCGGGTATGTGAGGATCTTGGATGCTGTCGAAGCAGCTGCGAAGGGAGAGTCAGGGTCGCGGGCTCCCGGCTCGGATCCGACCGGAGGTGGGGCATGAGTAGCGATACCTTCAAGGTCGTCGGCATGGACGTGCCTCGGGTGGATGCTTACGACAAGGTCACTGGCCGGACCCGATACCTGGACGACATGGAGTTGCCAGACTGCCTGGAGGCCGCGCTCGTCGTCGGTGGTGTGCCCCACGGGACCTTGCGAGGGGTGGACACAGCGGATGCTCTGGGGATGCCCGGCGTGGTCGCTGTGCTCACGGGCGAGGACATCCCCGGCGAGAACCAGATCGGCTGCGTGCGTCCGGATCAACCCCTGCTGGCCGTAGACCGGGTGCGCTTCGTCGCTGATCGGGTGGCCCTGGTGGCCGCTGAGACACGGGATCAGGCGCGGGCTGCGGCCCGCGCTGTACGGGTGGATGTCGAGGAGCTGTCCGCTGTGACCGACCCCGTGGCCGCGCTCGAGGACGGCGCTGTAGCGCTCCACGCCGGGGGCAACCTGGCGGTCCACCAGAAGGTGCGCCGGGGAGATCCCGACGCAGCCTTCGCCGCCGCACCTGTGGTCTTGGAGCGGACCTTCACGGTGAACTACCAGGAGCACGCGTACATGGAGCCCCAGGGCGTGGCTGCGATCCCCGGGGTTGACGGCTCCGTGACCATCCATGCCAGCCTGCAATGTCCTCACTACATTCAGGGTGCGGTGGCCCGGGTCCTTGGGGTTCCTCTCTCGAAGGTGCGGGTGATCCAGGCGCCCACAGGCGGCGCGTTCGGCGGCAAGGAGGATTTTCCCTCGGAGCCCGCCGCCTGCGCGGCGGTCCTGGCGCTCCACACGGGTCGACCCGTGCGCCTGGTCTACGACCGCGCCATGGACGTCCTGGCGTCCACGAAGCGGCATCGCATGCGCATGAAGATCGGGATGGCGGCGGAGACCGACGGGACCTTGCTGGGAGTGCGGGCCACGCTCCACGTGGACGCAGGCGGATACCTGGGTCTCTCCTCGGTTGTGTCGGAGCGGGCCAACTGCTCCGTGACCGGCCCCTACCGGGTCCCGAATACCCTGGTGGACACTTTGGTGGTGTACACCAACAACCTCTTCGGCGGGGCCTTCAGGGGTTTCGGCACCCCACAGACCACCTTCGCGATGGAGGCCATGATGGACCTCCTGGCCGAGGAGACCAAAGTGGACCGGGTGACCGTGCGGCGCCGCAACCTCCTGGCGGAGGGCGAACCCACAATCACAGGACAGCCGATCCCCCCGAGCTACCCTGTCGAGCAGACCCTGGACGCCCTCCTCGAGCGGGCCCGCTTCGACGACCTCGTCCAGGATGCGGAGGCCTTCAACGCGAAGTCGAGGTGGAGGCGCCGCGGAGTGGGGCTGGCGACGTCGATGTACGGGTGCGGCCTCCACGCGGGGGGCCAGCACCTGGAGGGCTCCGGCGCGCTGGTCCAGGTCCACCAGGACGGGTCGGTGAACGTGACCATCGGCGGCGCGGAGCTGGGCCAGGGTGCCTACACCATGGCAGCGCAGATAGCGGCCGAGGCCCTCGGCGCGCCGATGGACGCTGTCACCGTCCTCCCCACTGACACCGCGCGGGTGTCGGACAGTGGACCCACCGTCGCATCGCGGACCACCATCATGAGCGGCAACGCGGTCCGCCGCGCCGCGGCTGCGGTGGCGTTGGAGATCGCCGCAGCCGGTGAAGCCGTCGGGATCGCACCGGATGCGACGTTCCGTGAGCGCGCCGGTGCGGCATGGCGCCGCAAGGCGAAGCTCACCTCGTCCGGCTGGTACGCGCCGCCGCCGAAGCCCTGGGACATCGAGACGGGTCAGGGTACGGCCTACGCGGTCTATTGCTTCGGTGCGCACGTCGCGGAGGTGGAGGTGGACCTGCTCTCCGGGGAGGTCAGGGTCATCCGGATGGTGGCGGGCCACGACGTGGGCAGGACGATCCACCCGAAGATGCTCGAGGCACAGGCCGAGGGCGGTATGGTCCAGGGCATGGGCTGGGCCCTCTCCGAGGACCTGGTGCTCGTGGATGGGCGCTGTCCGTCGCCGGGGCTCTCCGACTACGCGATCCCGACCTCGATGTGCGCGCCCGCGATGGACGTGGTCCTGGTGGAGGAGCCGTACCCTGACGGCCCCTACGGGGCCAAGGGCATCGGCGAGCCCTCATTGATCACCGCGCCCGCCGCGGTGGCGGCCGCTGTCAGTCACGCCATCGGCCGGCATCTGGATCGGCTGCCGCTCACGCCGCAAACCCTCCTGGAGACCCTCCACGATCGATGAGCCTCTCCCAAGCCGACAGGATCCCGGACGTTCGCACGCTCACGTCTGGGATTGGACGAGGGGGGTCACTTTGTTTCGCGCTTTACCGTGGGGCGGGCGGAGGTGTCGCGGATATTGACCGTGGTGCCGGGGACTGACCTAGGGCTCTTGATTCGGCGAGCCGCTGCGCCCTTGGGCCGCGCCGGCGGTCGATCCGGGTACTGCTTCTTGTATGCATCGACCCAACCCTGAACCTCGGAGTCCGGGTTCCGGTGCTTGTTCATGGCCGCGGCCTCGAAGACCACGAAGGGCGCGTCGGCGGCCACCTGCTGCAGACCCTTGATCTTCTCCACGAGGGCTGTCCGCTCTTTGAGCTGGCGCTCGATGATGCCCTTGTAGCGCTCGGGGTCGGCCGTGCGAGTGCCGGGGCGCGGTGGGCTGTTGACCAGGCGCTCGTACCGCTTCAAGCGGGAGTCGAGCTGCTGCAACTCCTTGACGAACTTCTTGCCCATGTCGCGCACCACGAAGGGCCGCTTGGACAGGTCGGTGAAGTTCAGGGTGATCAGGTTCAGGTACTTGCCCTTCTGCCCCGCACCGACAATGAGGCTGTTCGCCTTGGACTCCATGTGTCGCGGCATGGACATATGCTTGTCGCCGAGCGCGAAGTCGATCCCCTCGACCTCTGCTAGAACCTTCTCGAGGTCCTGCTTGCCGAGATTGCTGAGGACGATGATGATCTCCGCGCCGCTGCCTTTGAGGGTCGCCACCGCCTCCTTGGTCGCTTCCACCGGAGGACGAACGGTGAGCCCCGCCGGGAGCTTCGTGGTGGGGTCGGCGAGGCTCAGGAAGCCGAACTTCACGCCGCTGCGCTCCACGATCACGCCGGGCTTGAAGAAGGTCTTCCCGTCCGCGTCCACGATGTTGGTGCTGATGAACGGGAAGCCCGCGTCCTTCTCGAGGAGCCGCGCGAAGTCCGCGCCGAGCGCGGCGAGGTCATTGCCGCCGAAGCCCAGCGCTTCGCAGCTCTGCTTGCGGTAGGCGTTGACAAAGAGCCTGGCCTTCTTCTCGAAGCCGTCCCGCTGGTCGTCCGCAGGAAGGTTTCGGGGGCAGAACAGGTTGCCCGCGTCCACGACGATAAGCTCGCCGTACTGATCCTTGGTCATCTCATCCAGGAAGAGCTGTTTCTTGGCCAGACCGCCAAGCGGGTTGCCAGCTCACCCACACGGTTCGAGTTCACCGATCACGTTGCCGGTGAACACGATTGTCAACTTCTTTCCGCTGGACTCCGGGTAGTCGAAGCTGGGCAGGTCGACCTTCTCGAGCTCCGGGAGCTGGTACGCGTCGGCGCCGGCCTCGTCCTGACCCTTCTCGGGGTTCGGGGCCGAGCGGTCCACGGTGATAGCGCGGTCCGCCGGGGGTACCGGACGCTTTGCGGGCTTCTCTTCAGGCTTCGCTGCAGGGGGGACGTTCGCACGCTCACGTCTGGGATCTGCTGTGGGAGGGGCTTTAGCCCCGACGGTCTTCGTCTCCGCTGTGGGAGGGGCTTTAGCCCCGACGGTCTTCGTCTCCGCTGTGGGAGGGGCTT
>CAZNWW010000056.1:9502-10907 GCA_964576155.1 uncultured Myxococcales bacterium
TAGCCCCGACGGGCTTCGCCGCCTCGAGCTTCTGCTGTGATGCCTTCTGTGCCTGCTGCTGCGCCTCGGGCGCTGGCTTCTGCTCGGAGCAACCCGCGATGAGCGCGAGCGTAGCGAGCAGCGGCAGAATGATCCGGGTCAGTCTCATTTATCTCCTCCCAGGTCGGGTGACGGTACAAGGCAGGCATCCTAGCGTGGGCCGACGTGGTTTTCCAGTGGAAAGCCGGGACACCCTGACGTAAACTGCCCGCCGCTGTGAGGTCGAGATGTCGAAGAAGCCGAGCGAAAGAAAGAGAGAGAGCGCGGAGGCCCAACCCTTCCCGACGCCGACGCCCATCTGGCTGCGTCGATTCATCCTGGGCTTCGCCGCGTTCTATGGGGTCCTCTTCCTGGCGATCGGCGGGTACTCCCTCTACGGGCGGTACCGCGTCATCGAGCCGGCCCGGGAGGCGCTGGAGGACGGCTCCCCCGAGGCCCTCGCCAGTGCCCTGGAGCTCCTGCGGGATCCCCACGTCTTCTCGGGCTATGCGCCGTATCATGGCTTCGGCAACGAGAAGTCGAAGGAGCTGGCCGAGACCGTGGCCGATCTGGTCGCTCGTGGAGAGGCCCGCACCGATGCCCAGCAGCAGGAGATGGTCCGGTGGGCCTCCCACTGGATTGCCGCCGTGGAGACGCACAAGATCAAGGGCGACGTCCCCTGGTTCGATGGCGACAAGGTCGTCCTCTACTCGCTGCTCGACCGCTGGGAGAATGGACTGGCCACCTCCCGGATGGTGATGATCTACCTAGCGCTCGTCGCCCTCATCTTCGGGGCGATCTACCTCGTCTACTGGAAGAAGAAGCTCTTCGACAAGATCGGCCCCCTGTAGACGTTCGGATCAGCGTTTGATCTCCGGTGCGAGATCCACCAAGCTGGTCTTCACGAAGTGTTTCCAAATTGTGATTGCGTCCTCGCTGTCGAAGACGGGGTAGTGCCCGAAGCCGTCGAACTGCACCAGGCCCGCGGTGACCTCCTGGCCGTCTGAGGTGACGATGTTGTCGGACACGGGGAACTTGAGGTGATCGAGGCCCTTCATCTGGAACCCGATGTTGTCTTGGAGGAGGGGGCCGGTCACCGGGACGCCGGCGCCGATCGCGTTGCCCTCGGTGGTGATGGCCGGGGTATAGGGGTCATCGAGGCCCTCGGTGATCAGCACGGGCACCACCGTGGGGCGGAATCGGTCCTCGTAGAAGTGCGGCGCGAAGTTGATGGGGTCAGTCACGTCCACGCCCATCTGGAGCAGGTTGATCATCGGGTGGAAGACCGTCAGCTCTTCCGCGTCCTGGATCCCCAGGAACGTGGCAATCATCTCCCGAAGGTCGATCTCCACGTCTCCGCTGATCTGCTTGCGCAGGATCAGCGTAT
>CAZNWW010000056.1:10917-11967 GCA_964576155.1 uncultured Myxococcales bacterium
GAAGGGCTCCAGGGGCACGAACATCCCGCCCACCAGGCCGCCGTGGGAGTGCCCGAAGAACCCCACCCGCTTCGGATCAACCCGGAAGGTACCCTCCGGGGTCGGGAACTCCAGGGACTGCTGGACGAACCGAGTCAGGCTGACGTTGTCCAGGACCGCCTGTCTGAAGTTGGTCCGGCCCGCGGCGATGTTGATGAAGTTGAAGGAGTAGATGTCCACATCGATGGGAGGGCCGTGGTACCGCTCCCCGTGGAGGGGCTGGTCGATGCCGATCACCGCAACCCCCAGCTCCGAGAACCGCGCAGCCATCGAGTAGGTGAACGACTTGTAGTTCCCGCCGGTGCCGTGGGAGTACATCACCAGGGGCCACCCGTCGTCGGGTATCGGGTCCTTGGGGACCGAGAGCATGAAGGTGATCTCCTCGTCCCACTGGACCTTGGGATTCCCTGCTGCATCGAAGACGAAGTTTCCGCCGCTGTCGTAAGGTGGATCACCGGCCTGGAAGTTCGGCGCGACGTAGACGCCCTTGTAGAGGACGTGGTTGTCCTTGTCCTTGTTCTTGGTGATCGCCCCCTTCAGCTTCGGCGCAGGCAGCTGGGTCCGTACGTAGTCGGCGGCCTGCTCCAACTCCTTGGTGGGGCGCGCCGTGGTGAAGACGGTGAGCGCCGCCACCCGGCCCCGGGGAATTCCTGCCTCGTCCAGCCAGTCCAGGGCTGGTGAGAGCGCGTTACGCACGGGCATCTCCCCGTCCTCCAGCGCCTCGCCTTTGAGGATCCGCTCCAGGAGATCCGCTGCGCCCAGGAGTTGGCCGTCCGCATCGCCCAGCTCCCATTCAGTTTTATCATTTTGAATCAGCCGCCAAAACCAGTAAAGCAGGAGGACGTGCAGGGCGATGCCAAGCATCAGCCAGAATGCGAATGCACTCTGTTGGGCGGTGGCCAGGGTGGGGGGCTGCCAGTTGGGGAGGTTCAGCATGTTGGGCTCGATGTAGCCCAAGGTCGAATCGTTAAATTGAATTTCCTTAAACCTGGTGTGCGTCACCCAAATCAA
>CAZNWW010000057.1:0-4943 GCA_964576155.1 uncultured Myxococcales bacterium
TTGCAGTTGAAGCCGGTCTTGACGTCCACCCGCTCCGTGGACTGGGTCGTCCGCTCGTCGGCCATGGTCGCTCCCTCTCCCCCGGGGTCGTTCCGAGAAAAGAACACCAGAGGGCTTAATAACAACTTAAGGGGCTCGACGCCAGTGGTGGCCCCTCAGGGGCCCCCGAACTCATCCCAGCCATGTTCCTCGGCGTAGCGCCGCCAGACGCCATCACACCGGGGCCGGAGGGGGCAACCCTCGCAGGGCGGCCCGAACGCGCGCTGGATCGCATCAAAGTCCCGCTTCCGGAGCGCGGCGCGGGTCCCCCTGCGGCGTGCCGCGTCCCCCACCCCCCGAGGGAGACCGCCCCGTCGCTCGAAGTGCTGGTGCTCCTCGACCCAGCCCCGGGTCTCCTCGGGGAGGCGGGTCAGGAGGCAGGGGGGCACGTCCAGGAGACGGATCCGGGCCCGCTGATCCTTCGGGACACCTTCCAACGCGACGATGAGGGTGTCGACAATCTCGATGTACCGGGGAACGAGTTGACTAAAAAGATCGCCGGCGCGTCCCAGGGGCTGGACCGCGTTGAGCACGACCTGGTCCAGGGGAAACGAGAGGAGGAAGGGGAGGATGGCGTCAAGGTGTGGAAGGTTCCGACGGTTCAACACGGTGGAGGTGGAGAGGTGGAGCTCCCATTCGGCCTTGAGGTCCGCCAGGGTGCGGAGCCCGGCCGCGGTCTGCTCGAAGCTGCCGGGGGTCCGGGTCTGTCCGTCGTGGAGGCGCGCCAGGTGGCCATGTATGGAGACGACCACGCTGTTGAGGCCGGCGCGCAGGAGGCCCTCCGCGTATGTACGATAAGCCAGACGACGGCCGTTGGTGATCAACCCGATCCGGTGAAAACCCAGGCGCCGGGCGTGGCCCACGTACCGGACCAGGTCCTCGTGGAGGGTGGGCTCCCCCGCGGTGAAGAGGATCTCCCCCAGATCTCGATTCTCTTCCATGAAGCGGAGGGTCTCCTCCGGGCCGATGAGCTCGAGGTGTCGCTGGCGGAGCCGCCCGCCCTTGTCCATGCAGAAGAGGCAGTTGTTGTTGCAGACCTCGCCCATGCAGATGTGGAGGCGGCGCTCGTCGCGGCGGTGGCCCCCGTCCGGCGGTCGGTCTGAGCGTCCGGTCATGGGCTCAGGCGCGCTGAACGGAGCGGACCCCGGGGATCCGCTCGAGCGCGCGGGTGACGGTCTTCAAGTGGCTGAGCGAGTTGACGGAGATCTCGAAGATGTTCACCGCATCCTTGTCGCCGCCCGCCTTGCAGTTGGCGCTGTTGATGTTGGCGCTGAGGTTGGTGAAGACCTGGGTCATCGCGGCGAGCATGCCCTTCTGGTCGGTGCAGAGGACCCGGATCCGGACGGTGCGCTCACCGCCGGTCTTTCGATCCCAGGCCACGTCCACTATGCGGTCGGGATCCGCTGTCTCCATCTGCTTGCAGTCACGCCGGTGGACTGTGATCCCGTGGGCCCGGTTCACGTAGCCGACGATGTTGTCTCCGGGCAGGGGGGCGCAGCAACGGGCGAAGTGGGTCATGATGTCGCCCTGGCCGCCTACCAGGACCCGCCCGGTCGCGTCCGGGATGATCCGGTTGAGAAGGCCCGTGATCCCCGTCGGCCGCGCCTCCTCTTCGGAGGGGGGTTCCTTGTCCAGGGTCTCCGGGGCCACCACCCCGACGACCTGCTCCGGCGTAAGCTTGGAGGTCCCGACGCGGACGATGAGTTCCTCCTCTGTCTCAGCACGGAGTTCCCCTGCCGCGCGCTGGAGTTCGCCCTTCTTGCGGAGCTTGTTGAAGGACAGGCCCCGCTTCTTGAACTCCTTCTCCAGCAAAGCCCGACCGATCTCCAGCGACCGCCCGCGGCGTTCCAGGCGGAGGACGGCCCTGATCTTGGTCTTGGCCCGGCCCGTGCGGACGAACTTCAGCCAGTCGCTGTTGGGTGCCTGGGAGGGGGAGGTGAGGATCTGGACGATGTCGCCGCTGTGGAGGGGGTAGGACAAGGGCACCATGGTCCCGTTGACCTTGGCCCCGGTACAGTGGTACCCGACCTCGGAGTGAATCGAGTACGCGAAGTCCACCGGGGTCGCGCCCCGGGGGAAGACGTTTACGTCGCCCTTGGGGGTGAAGACGAAGATCTCGTCCCCGAAGAGGTCCTCCTTCACCGTAGAGAGGAACTCCTTGGAGGAGTAGGTCTCGTTGTGGAGCTCGCGGATCCCCTCCAGGAGGTCCTTGAGCATCTTGATCCGCTCCTCGTCGGGGCGCTTGACCGGCCCGGAGTCTTTATAGCGCCAGTGGGCCGCGATGCCGCGCTCAGCCTGGTCGTGCATCTCCCGGGTCCGGATCTGGATCTCCATAGGCTCGCCGTTGGGCCCGATGACCGAGGTGTGGAGCGAGCGGTAGCCGTTGGGCTTGGGCAGGTCGATGTAGTCCCGGAACCGGCCGGGGATCGGCTTCCAGAGCTGGTGAACGATGCCGAGGATGTGCCAGCACTCGTTGATCTGCCCCACGATGGCCCGGAACGCTACGATGTCGTAGACCTCCTCGAAGGGGATTCGCTGGGACTGCATCTTACGCCAGATGCTGTAGACGTGCTTCATGCGACCGTAGATCTCGGCGTTGTAGCCTGCGGCCTTGAGCTCGTTCCCGAGGATCCCCTTGACCAGTTCGATGAAGCGATGATGCTCCCGCTTCCGTCGGGAGAGTTTTTTGTTGAGTTCGACCCAGTCCTCCGCGTTGATGTACTGGAAGGAGAGGTCCTCGAGCTGTGACTTGATCGCGTGGATCCCAAGGCGGTTGGCCAGGGGCGCGTAGATCTCCATGGTCTCCCGGGCGATGCGCTGGGCGCTCTCCATACCCCCCGTTGTCTTGGCCTTGTAGTCGAGGGTCTTCATGTTGTGGAGGCGATCTGCGAGCTTCACCAGGATGACGCGGACATCCTTGGACATGGCCATCATCATCTTCCGGAAGTTCTCTGCCTGGCGCTCCTCCCGGCTGGAGAAGCTCATCTTGGACAGCTTGGTCACCCCGCCCACGAGGATCGCAACCCGCTCCCCGAACCGCTCGGAGATGTCCTCGGTGGAGACCTCGCAATCCTCCACCACGTCGTGCAGCAGGGCCGCTGCGATAGCCTCCTCGTCGAGCTTCAAGGTCGTGACGACCTTGGCGACGTTGAGGGGGTGGATGATGTAGGGCTCGCCCGACTGGCGCTTCTGGCCCTGGTGTTTTTCAAACGCGAAGAGATACGCGGCCTTGACCAGGTCTTCGTCCGCCTGGGGATGGTACTCCTGGAGGGAGGTAAGGATGTGTTCCAGCTTGAGCACGGCAGGACTCCCCCCGCTTCCCGCGGCTGCGGGATACATCAGGACAGTATAGACTTGGCTTCGCCGGGCGCAAACCCAATGTGATGTGTTTGCGGGAGCTGGGAAATGGCGGCGCAGCAAATTTGAATGACAAGGTAGCGGCAGCGTCGTGGTAGAGAATGGTGGACACAGCGTGGGGCCGTCTGTTGACATCCCGGTGGGACTCCCGTTATAACTCAACGGACCGATGGACCGACGGTAGACGGCAGAGGCAGACATCGATGAACACACTTCGGCACCTCGGGATCCTCGCGGCTGTCTGGCTGCTCCTGGCCGCACCTTACGCGTCCGCGCAGGAGGAGCGCTCACCCGAGGACAACTTCCGCAAGGCCAATGACCTCTTCGTACAGGGCGAGTATCGCGAAGCGGTGGGGCTCTACAAGGTCGCCATCGAGCAGCGGGACGACTTCAAGGAGGCCTGGTACAACCTCGGCGCGGCTTACGGCCAGCTGCGGCAGTACGACAAGGAGAAGGACGCCTATCGCAAGGCCCTGGTGCTGGACCCGACCTACGCACGGGCCCACTACAACCTGGCCCTGGCCCTGGAAGACGAGGGCCAGTACGAGGAGGCCGTTGCGGAGTACAAGCGCACCCTGGAGCACGAGCCCGAGGCCTTGGACTCATTGGTGAACCTGGGGATCCTCCTGGCACGTATCGAGCGCCTGGACGAGGCCATCGAGACCTACCGCAAGGCCCTGGCCCTCTCCGCTGACGTGCCGGACATCCACTACAACCTGGGCATCGCGTTCGGAAAAAAGGCAGAGAAGGCCGAGGACACTGCGGACCGGGAGGCCCTGATCCGCAAGGAGGTCGAGGCCTACGAGGCCGCGCTTCAGAAGCGCCCGTCCTTCTACAAGGCCAGCTACAACCTGGCCTTGGCCTGGCACAAGCTCGGGGACCTGCTCAAAGAGATCGAGGCCCTGGAGCGATCCGTGGAGTTGAAGAGCCGCTACCCCGAGGCCCTCTACAACCTGGCTTACGCCTACGAGGAGGCCGGCGAGCTCACCAAGGCCCTGGACGGCTGGGGTCGCTACGTGGAGATCGCGTCCCGCCTCGAGAGCGAGAAGCCCTTCGTCGAGGTGGCGCAGAAGGAGATGGCGCGGATCAAGGCCGCCATCGAGAAAGAGAAGTCAGAATAGCTGAGAGTCGGGCCTGAGGGCCCTCCCACAAAGAGTCGGGCCTGTACCCATAGGGCATCAGTTTCGCACGAGCGAACTGCGTCCGCTCAGCTCAGCTACAAAGGCCCTCCCACACTATTTGAATTCTACGTCCATTATTTCGTAGCCCCGAGCGCCGCCGGGGGCCTTGACCATGACCTCGTCACCGATGGACTTGCCGATGAGAGCCCGAGCCACCGGGGAGGACAGGGAGATGCGACCCTCGTTGGGCTCGGCCTCGTCGTCCCCCACAATCTGGTAGATGACCTCTTCGTCATTGTCGAGGTTCTCCAGGGTGACAGTCGCGCCGAAGACCACCCGCTCACCGGAGAGGGACTTGGGGTCGATGACCTCGGCGAAGCTGATCTTGGACTCGAGGTTCTTCATCTGCGCGTCGAGCATGGCCTG
>CAZNWW010000057.1:4953-10577 GCA_964576155.1 uncultured Myxococcales bacterium
GCTCCTTGGCGGCGTGGTACTCTGCATTCTCCGAGAGGTCTCCGTGGCTGCGGGCGACCTCGATGTCGCGCACGTTCTGCGGGCGCTCGACCTTCTTCAGGTGGCGAAGCTGCGCCTTCAATTTCTGATGCCCTTCGACGGTCATAGGTACGCGCTGGACCATGGGTCCTCCTAGCGGCGCTGGATCGCGCCGGTGTCGTCCACGAAGAACCCTGACGGCAAGCGGTCCCCGATGCGCTTCTTCCAGCGCTTGATGTTCCACTCACGCTCAAGGAGGAGGTCGGTGATGTAGGTCTTGATCCGCACGGTCTCGTCCGCGTGAACCAGCCGCTCCATGATCGCGTCCACCGCTGTCTGATCTTCGAAGGTCGAGAGCCCGTCCACCGCAAGGAAGCGGATCTCCTCGAAGTCATCCCCGGACAACTCGATCAGGCGCTCGAGGATCTGTGGGCGCTGGAAGTCACGCATGCTGGAGACCAGGTTGGTCATCCGCTCCATGCTCTCCGCCCAACGGTCGGGGATGGAATCGAGGGCCTCGAGGAGGACCTCCACGGCCCGATCCTCGCCCGCCAGTTCTGAGAGCGTCCGCAGGGGCCAGTAGATCGTCTTCTCGTTGCAGACATACTCTTCGAGGGCCGGGATGGCGGCTGCGCCCTTGCGCCGCAGGACGTCGAAGACGAGCTGCTTCTCGTCCTCGTCGACGATGCTCCCTGCGGTGTGGTAGGTGAAGCGTCCCAGGAGCGCGTAGACCGCGTCCTCGCTGCCGAGCTGATCCAGCTCGGCGATGGCCCGCTTCCGCTCACCGGTCTGGTGGTGTGGATCCATGAGCCGTTTCTTGAGCCGCTCTACCTTTCGCGCTGCCCCCGCCTCGCGGCGTCGGGCCATGAAGTCTGACAATCCCATGGCGTCCTCCCTCCTGGGGTGGGTCGGATCGCGGGGCTGAACATAGCACCGGCGCAGGCGTCTTTCAACCTTGGGTGCGGTTGACACTCCCAAGGGGAGTCCTTTAGGATGCAGCCTAACCCGGAGGAGTACCGACATGCGCCGCGCGGCCATCCCGATGACGTTGTTCCTTATCTTCGCCGCCGCCTCGGTCCACGCCAGAGAGATCGATCTCACCATCGTGGCCGTCGGTGACGTGGGCCTCAACCGGACCCGGGTGGATGTCCACTCCGACGGCATGGACCTCTGGGGCAAGAAGGTCCCCTTCGAGAAGATGACGAAGCGCATCGCCAAGCACATCAACGGAGACATCAACTTCTGCAACCTCGAGACCGTGGTCACGGACCGCAACGACCTGCCCACCGCCGAGAAGAAGTACAACTTCCGTACCCACCCCAACGCTGTGAAGCTCCTCGTGAAGGTGGGCTTCAACCTCATGTCCATCGCCAACAACCACGTCCGGGACTATGGGGGCGAGGGGATCGAGGAGACCCTGAAATGGCTGAAGAAGATCGGCCGCAAGGGGCGCCTCCATTTTGCGGGCGCAGGCGAGAACATCGACGAGGCGGCCGCTCCGGCGATCTTCGAGGTCAAGGGGGTACGGATCGCCTTCGCCGCTGTGTCCATCGGCACCCGGGCCACATCCAAGCGGGCCGGGGTGGTCTCCACCCACAAGCCCGACGCCGCGCTCAAGGCCCTGAAGAAGGCCAAGGCCGACATCCGCATCCTGTCCATGCACGCAGGCAAGGAGCGAAAGCTGGAGCCCGTGGGCTACCAGAAGAACCTCGCCCGGCGCGCGGTCAAGGACTTCGGCGTGGACATCGTCATCGGTCATCACCCGCACGTGGTCCAGGGCATCGAGCGGTACGGTAAGGGGCTCATCTTCTACAGCCTGGGCAACTTCGCCATCCGGGGCGCACGCAACATGGGCAGCGTGAAGGAGCTGAAGGGAACCGGGGACTGGGGACTCCTGGTAAAGCTGAAGCTGCGCTGGAACACCCGCAAGGAGCGGCTCAGCTACCAACGCCTGGAGGCCCTGCCCGTCTACGACATGCACTCGGGGCCTCACCCGTTCAAGCGGGACGACGACGCAGCGGCCCGCATCGATGTCCTCAACGGCCTCTCCAAGGTCTTCGCCAAGAAGGACCCTGCGGTGGTCTTCGAGGACAAAGACGGGCGCTTCCTGTATACTTTCCCCGCTCCCGCGAAGAAGAAAAAAGCCAAGAAGAAGACCGACGGATGACCACCAACTTCGAGATCACCATCACCGGCGAGTTGACTCATGTCTTCACCGGTGACGATCGGGTGCGCCTCCTCATCGAGCTGGGAATAGCGCTCTCTTCTGAGCGCGACATGGAGCAGCTCCTGGAGAAGTTCCTGCGAGGCGTCCGCCAGCTCACCCAGGCGGACGCAGGGAGCATCTACCTCGTGAACCGGGAGGGCGGGAAGCCAAGGGACATCACCTTCGCCGCCGCACAATGCGACTCCCTGGTGGTGCCCTTCCGCGCGGTCAAGCTCCCCCTCAGCAAGGCCTTCATCGCCGGCTACGTGGGGCTCACCGGCGAGCTCCTAAATATCCCCGATGTCTACACGCTCCCACCGGAGCGGCCTTACCGCTTCGACCCGAAGTTCGACCGCACCGCGGGATACCGCACCCGGTCCGTGCTGGTGGTGCCCATGCGCGACCACCGGCGACGGATCATCGGCGTGGTGCAGCTGATCAACCGCAAGACCCAGTGGCACCGCAAGCTCCGCAGCCCCGAGGACTTCGAGCAGTTCGTCACCGCATTCAATCCCGCCGCCGAGGCCTACGCACAGGCGGTGGCCTCCCAGGCGGCGGTGGCCTGGGAGAACACGCGCCTCGTCGCTGACATGGAGCGCCTCTTCGAGGGCTTCGTGGACGCGTCGGTGCGCGCAATTGAATCCAGGGATCCCACCACCTCCGGCCACTCCCTGAGGGTTACCGACTTCGCCATATCGCTGGCCCGGGAATGGAACCGGACCCGGGGCGATGAATCCTCAGCGGGTGCGTTGGGACCCGACGAACTCAAGGAGTTCCGTATCGCGTCGCTCCTCCATGACTTCGGCAAGATCGGGGTCCCCGAGGCAGTGCTGCGCAAGGCCACCCGACTGAGCGAGGTCCGCCTCGAGCTGGTCCGTCTGCGCTTCTCGCTCCTGCGGCTCCTGGCCAGGAAGGTGGGGAACGAGGACGCTGCGGAGTCCCTCCAGCGGGGCTGGGAGGTGATCGCGGCCCTCAACACCAAAGGCTGGCTCTCGGACGAGGAGGCCGAGGCCGTTCGGAGCATGAGGACTCTGAGCCTCGATTTGGACGGCAACCCTCTCCACGCGCTGTCAGCCATGGAGGCTGAGCACCTGCTGATCCCCCGCGGCAACCTCACCGACACGGAGCGACGCCAGATGGACGACCACGTGGCCCACACCCACACGTTCCTCTCGACGATCCCATGGCCCGAGGAGCTGCGCCGGGTCCCCGAGATCGCAGCGGGACACCACGAGAAGCTCGACGGCAGCGGCTACCCGTGGGGCCTGAAGGGCGACGAGCTCCTCCTCCAGCAACAGATCCTCGCGGTGGCGGACATCGCAGAGGCTCTCACCGCCAAGGACCGCCCCTACCGTAAACCGATCCCTGCCCACAAGGTCGCGGAGATCCTCCGGGACGAAGTGAAGCAGGGCAAGCTGAACGGGCCGCTCGTGGACCTCTTCATCGAAAGGATCCTCGCGGAGGACGACGAGGCCTCCGGCCCGACATGAGGCTCTCCCTCGCCACCCGCTCCCTCCTCGGCTCCGTCCTGATCATCGCGCTCCTCGGCTCCGTCACCACATTCGCCATCGTGTCCATGGATCGCATGCGGCGCCAGGTGTCCCTGATGCGGCGGGATCTCCTGCCCGCCGGGACGAGCCTCCGACAGCTCTCCCGGGAGACCAAAGCCTACCAAGCGGCCCTGAAGAGGAACCGGGACAAGGACCCGGGCTGGGCACGGCAGACCCTCACCGCGTACAGCCCCTTCCCCCGCACCGAGAAGATCGCCACGCACCTCCGCCGGGTGGGAGCGGCTTTGGAAGACGGGGACGACCTCACGACGCTTGCGGATCGGGTAGACGCGCTCCAGGGCGGGACCGACCTCCTGCTGGAGCTGCCCCAGGAGCCCGGGGTCCTCACACCGGCCGTGGTGTCCTGGCTGGAGGAGATGACCGGCCGCACCAACCGGGCGGTCTACGACGCCCTGGTGACCCGCTATATCGAGTATTCCGAGGGCGGCGAGACCCGCCAGAGCACCCTATGGCGGGACATGATCCTCGCGTCGTTGAAGTTCCTGCTCCACGGCCTGAGGAGCATCCATGCAGATTACACCGTCGCAGCGGAGGCCGCCTGGGAGGCCGTTGAGGGGCGGGAACGCACCACTGTCATTGCCGCGTCGGTGCTGGGGGGCGCTGCCCTGCTGGTGAGCATCCTCCTCTCCCTCCTGGCCCTGCGATGGCTCGGCCCGATCCGGCGCCTGCGTGAGATGGCCAACCGCATCGCCAAGGGCCAGTATGACGTGCCGGCCCACCTGCCATCGCGTACGGAGCTCGGAGACCTGGCCCAGGACCTGGGACGCATGGCAGGGAAGCTGCGCCAGCGCGAGGAGATGATCCGCAGCCAGTCAGAGGAGCTGCTTCGGTCGGAGCGCCTCTCCGCTATCGGGAAGATGTCCACACAGATAGCGCACGAGATCCGCAATCCCCTGAACGCTATCGGGCTGCGTCTGGAGATCCTGGAGGAGTCCGTCGGCGAGCTCTCCGGCGAGGTCTCCCGGGATCGGGTGGAGGAGCTCACTTCCTTCACGGAGGCCCTGAGCCGGGAGGTGGAGCGTCTCACGGAGGTGACCGAGTACTACCTCCGCTTCGCCAAGTTCCCCCACCCCCAGCGTGAGCCCATGGACCTCTCTCCGATGATCACGGATCTCCTGAGCTTCTTCCGGGAGGAGGCACAGGCCGCCGGAGCGGAGCTCTCGTGGGACGTCCCCGAGGCGCTGCCGATCCAAGCCGACAACAACCTCCTCAGGCAGGCGCTGATGAATTTAGTGAAGAACGCGCTGGAGGCGCTGGCCCAGCGACCCCCCGAGGGCGGAGGCCGGCTGCACATCAAGGCCTGGGAAGAGGAGGGCCTTGCGCGGATCCGGGTGCGCGACAACGGCGCCGGGATCCCCGCAGAGGACCGGGACCGGATCTTCGAGCCTTTCTTCACCACCAAGGAGGACGGTACGGGCCTGGGGCTCACCCTCGTACAGCAGATCATCCGGGAGCACGGAGGCGAGATCGCAGTCTCCAGCGGCCCCGGCGAGGGAACAACCTTCCACGTCACCCTGGCCCTGTAGGGACATTGCATCCCAGCAGCATCCGACTATACTTTCTACGCCTGAAATCTGACGGAACGCGGAGGCTAGCCTATGGCAGCGAAGAGAAGCAACACGTTCTACCTGTTGGTTGTAGCGGTGGTGTTCGAGACCCTCGCGTTGATCGCGCTGGCAATCGCCCTGGTCGGAGGACCCGGCCGGCCGCCATCTCCTGGCGGGGCGGAGACCGTGCCTCCCGACGGGGCTGTACCTCCAGGGGGGACTGTGCCCCCCGGGGGCGCCGAATTCACCCCGCCCAATCCGCTTGAGATCGTGGTCCCCGTG
>CAZNWW010000057.1:10587-11959 GCA_964576155.1 uncultured Myxococcales bacterium
TACCGACGCCCTCGCTACTGCGGTGGCCGAGAAGGTCGAGTCGAAGACCGCTGAGAAGCTCGAAATTCGGATCCGGGCGCTGAGACTGAACACGCCGGCGACACCGGTGGCAAAGCCGCCAGCCGACAAGGGAGGGGGGAAAGCGACGACGCTCCGAGAGCCCGCCGAGAAGCCCGCCGAAAAACCCGACATACCGGACGCGCCAAAAATGCCACCGCCGCCCGAGGGGTCCTATGTAACGACCTTCGGCGCGCAGCCCGCGACGGGCCCCGAGGACGCGCCGGTGCTGGTCTTCATCATGTCGGACTTCCAGTGTCCTGTCTGCAAACGGGCCGCGGAGGGCCTGAAGCCCCTGCTCACCGAGTTCGAGGACGTGCGCTGGGTCTTCTGGAACAACCCCCTGGACATGCACAGCCGGGCTCGCGCCGCGGCCGCAGCCTCCATGGCGGCGTTCCGCCAAGGGAAGTTCTGGGAATACCACGACCTGCTCTTTGAAAACTCGAGGGCCCTGCAGGACGGAGACCTGGAGCAGTACGCGAAGGATCTCGGCCTGGACATGGAGAAGTTCAAGGGTGACCTCGGAGACGAGGCGCTGAACTTCCAGTTCGACGCAAACATGCGTGTGGCGACGATGCTCGAAGCCCGGGGGACGCCCTCCTTCGTGATCAACGGCCGCAAACAAGTGGGCTGGGGCTCCGCAGGGGGAGTCCGATCCATGGTGCAGCGCGAGGTGGACGCGGCCAAGGCCCTCGTGGCTTCGGGGAAGACCCCGGCCCAGGCCCGGGAGGAGCGGGCGAAGGAGAACGCGAAGACCCCCGAGGACCTGAGCACCTACCTGGCCCACATGCTGAAGGGCAAGATCCCGCCGACTTCGGAGTAGAATGGCGGGAAAGAAGACGACGCCCAAGGCCTTGGACGCTCCCTCAAAGGAGCGGCAGCTCCCCGCGGTGCGCCGACAACGCGCCGCGCCCCCCGCAGTGCGGAAGCAGGCCCGGCCGCCGGCCAACCGCAGCTCTCTGGACACCTACATCGACGAGATCCGTCGTGTGCCCCTCCTCTCCCGCGAGGAGGAGCAGGAGCTGGCCCACCGCTTCGCAAAGGGGGGGGACAAAGAGGCGGCCCGGCAGCTTGTGGAGGCGAACCTCCGCTTCGTGGTCAAGATGGCCCACAGCTACAAGCACTACAACGTGAAGCTCGTGGACCTGATCCAGGAGGGGAACATCGGCCTGATGAAGGCCGTGCAGAAGTTCCAGCCGGAGCGGGGTTATCGCCTGATCAGCTACGCGGTCTGGTGGATCAAGGCCTACATCCAGAACTACATCATCCGCTCCTGGTCGATGGTGCGGGTGGGCACCGCGGCGGCGCAGCGGAA
>CAZNWW010000058.1:0-11937 GCA_964576155.1 uncultured Myxococcales bacterium
GGCCCGGTCCAGGCCGCCCAGTACCTCTCCAGCCAGGGCTGCACCGGCGATTTCATCGGAGATCCGGCCCTGGTCATGGCGGTGTCGTCGACCCAGTATCGCTCCCCGTACGCGTTCGCAGTACCAAAGGACTACAGCAAGGACTGGATCACCGTGGTCCGCCCGGCCGGCGCGGAGATCATCCTCGACGACGCGGCGCTCCCCGACGGCCCCTTCGACCCGATCTCTTCCTCGGGCTACGAGGTGGGCTACTTCGAGGTGGTGGACGGTCCCCATTATATCGAGGGCAACGAACCCTTCGGGTTGTACCAGTACGGCTTCCACGGCCCCGCGTCCTATGGCCACGCCGGCGGCTTGAACCTCATCGTCCAGTAGTCGGACAGGCCGCCTCGGGCGGCGTGGGAGGTCTCCATGCATATCCTGGTGACCGGCGGCGCCGGGTTCATTGGATCCCACCTCGTTCCGCGGCTCGTCGCCCGGGGTCACCAGGTGCGTATCCTCGACTCCCTCACCGAACAGATCCACGGCGTCGACGCGAATTTTTCAGAGGCCCTCCGGGGGCAGGCCGAGTGCCTGCGCGGGGACGTCACCGACCGGGACGACGTGGCTGGCGCCCTGGACGGGATAGACGCGGTGGTCCACCTGGCCGCAGAGACCGGCATGGGCCAGTCCCAATACGAGATCGTGCGCTACACCGACGTGAACGTCGGCGGGACCGCGCGCCTCCTCCAGGCCCTGGCCGACGGCAGGGGCGCGGTGCGACGCCTGGTCCTTTCGTCCACCGCAAGGGTGTACGGCGACGGCCCATACACCTGCGGAGAGCACGGCCGGGTGTTTCCTGCGCAGCGGTCCGTAGAGCAGATGTCCCGGGGGGACTGGGCCATGCGGTGTCCGGACTGCGGCCTGGAGGTCGATGTGGCGCGCTGCCTCGAGGATGACCTCCGCCAACCCGGGTCCATGTACGCGGTGACGAAATGCGCGCAGGAGGACATGGTCCGCCTGTACGGCGAGGTCTACGGGCTCGACTCCGTCGTGCTTCGATACCAGAACGTCTACGGGGCCGGCCAGGCCCTGCGCAACCCCTACACCGGCGTCCTCTCGGTCTTCTGCACCCGTCTCCGCAACGGACTCGTGCCCGAGATCTACGAGGACGGGGACGAGTCGAGGGACTTCGTGTACGTCACGGACATCGCGGACGCGACGGTGGCCGCGGTGGAACGCGAGGGCCTCGGCCGCGAGACGATCAATATCGGCGGTGGCGGTCGGTCCTCGATCATCGACGTGGCCCGCTCCATCGTCAGGGCCTTCGGCGTGGACCTGGAGCCCGTGGTAACCGGGATGTTCAGAGCCGGTGAGGTCCGCCATATGGAGGCGGACATCGCAGCGGCGAGGCGCCTCCTCGGATACGCGCCGGCGATCCCACTGGACAAGGGGATCCGGCGATTGGTGGCCTGGGTCCACGAGCAGCCGATCCACGAGGACCGATCCTCGGTGGCTTTCGACGAGCTCCGGGCCCGGGGGCTCTCCCGCTCGGAGGAGGACTGAGGTGGGTGTCGCTATGATCGCGGGGCACAACTTTCATGGGTACGCCGACCGCATCCAGCGGGCCTTCGTGGCGAAGGGGTGGGGATGCGATGTCGAGTCTGTCCGTCCGACCCGGGTCAGGTTCGCCCTGAAGGAGCGGTTTCTCTATCGCTTCCTGCCGGAGCGTATAGGGATCCGGGGCCCGCTGGACCGTGCCTCGGCACGGATCCGCGCCGACTTCATGGCGAGGGTCTGTGCCCACGATGTGGACCTCATCCTTTTCATCCGACCAGACCTCCTGACGCCGGAGGACCTGACCGAGGTTCGGGCCGCCCGGCCGCGGGCCCGGCTGGCCTGCTGGCTCATGGACCCCATCGGCCGCATGCCGAGAGTGGAGGACCTCCTCCCGTGTTTCGACGCGGTCTTCCTTTACGACGCAGCGGATCTCCCGGCCGCTCGGCGGCTGAACCCTGCGACCCACCTCCTCGTCCTCGCTTTTGATGTGGAGGATTATCGACCGCCCCCTGCCCCTGTCGAGGATCGGTGGGCCCTGTCGTTCATCGGCTCCCCGAGCCCGGCGCGACTCCGCCTCCTCGAGCGGGTCGTCGGGGATCTGGGCCTGGGCCCGGACGCGGTACGCTTCGTGGTGGGATCTTGGCGCCTGATCCCGCTGATCGGGCGCCGTCGCCTGCATGTCCGCTCATGGCTCTTCCGGGATGGGTACATGGATCTGGAGACCCTGGGGCATGCTGCGGTTCGTGAGATCTACCATCGCTCCACCCTCTGCTTGAACATCCACCAGCCGGGCACGGTGAGCGGGTTCAACATGCGGGTCTTCGAGGCAGCAGGGGCGGGCGGCGCACAGGTGGTGGAGCGCTTGCCAGGATTGGAGGAGCAGCTACGGGAGGGCGAAGAGGTCGCATGCTACAGCGACGCGGACGAACTCGTCGAGCGCGTGCGTCACCTCCTGGAGAACCCGGACGAGGCCAGGAGGATGGGCAAGAGGGCCGCGGTGACTGCGGCCGCCAGGCATACGTACGGTCACAGGGTCCAGCTGATCCTCGAAGCCCTGGACTTGACCTGAGCGGAGGAGCGGATATGGATCGGAGGCGCTTCCTGGTGCAGGGCGGAAAGGCGGCCGCGCTGGCCGCGGCCAGCGGCGGCGCAGCCTGGGCCTTCCACGACCGGATCCCGTCCCGCAGCCGTACGATCCATGTCAAGAAGGTCGATTTCGAGGTCCCCGCGAACCCCTTGCTTCCGGGCCTCGCCCTTGCCCTCAATCGGGACGACCCGGTCCAGGCCCTGCGCGGGGCCCTGGATGCGGTGGGAGGGATCCGGCGCTTCGTGCGCCCCGGGGAGCGGGTCACGATCAAGCCCAACGTGGGCTGGGACCGGACCCCGGAGCAGGCGGCCAACACCAACCCATACCTGGTGGCCGAGATGGTCCAGCAATGCCTGGCCGCCGGCGCGTCCAAGGTGATCGTCACCGACGTCACCTGCAACGACGTCCGCCGGACCTTCGTACGATCCGGCATCCGGGAGGCCGTGGAGGCCGCCGGCGGCGAGATCCTCCTTCCCCGGGAGGAGGACTTCATCGACGTGGCCATCGGCGGTGAGCTCCTCGGGGTCTGGCCCGTGTTGCGGCAGACGATCTACACCGATCGGCTGATCAACATGCCCGTGACCAAGCATCACACCCTCTCCGGCTGCACCATCGGCATGAAGAACCACTACGGCGTCCTGGGCGGGCGCCGTGGTGTGCTTCACCAGAAGATCGACCTCTCCATCGTGGAGCTGGCGCGCTTCGTGCGGCCGACCCTCACCATCGTGGATAACACCCGAGTGCTCATGCGGAGCGGCCCGCAGGGCGGATCCCTGGATGACGTCGAGCGCCGGGACACGGTGATAGCGGCAACGGATCCCGTCGCAGCGGACGCACGGGCCTGTGAATTTCTCGGGCTCTCCCCGGAGCAGGTGGGGCACATAGCGGCGGCCCATGCAGCGAAGCTGGGAACCCTCTACTACCCCGAGGCGGGCCTCGAGGAAGTCACATGAGCCCCAAGCGTCTGCGATGGATTCGCCGGGTGGTCCAGGTGGCGTTCTTCGCGGCCTTCTTCTGGCTGGTGCTCAAGACCAACTTCGAAGTGGACCTGGGCGCGGCCCATTCAGGAGAGATCTCCCTCCCATATCCGGTGTCCCTGTTCCTTCAGTTGGACCCCCTTGTCGCGATCACCACCCTGCTGTCAAGCTGGACCCTGTACAAGGGTCTCCTCTGGGCCCTTGTGATCCTGATCCCGACGATCTTCTTCGGGCGCTTCTTCTGCGGATGGATCTGTCCCATGGGGAGCCTCAACCACCTGGTCTCGGAGATCCCCGCACAGCGCGGCCGACGAGCCGGGGCCCGAAAGGCCGCGACCAATCGCTATCGACCCTACCAGCGCATCAAGTACCTGGTGCTCCTCTTCGTGCTGGGCGCCGCGGTCTTCGGGAGCCTCCTGGCCGGGCTCCTGGATCCGCTCTGCCTCCTGGCCCGGTCCATGGGCACGGTGGTGCTTCCCACCTTGCACACAGCGGCTGCCGGCGCGCTGGGCTGGGTGAAGGGCATAGGCTGGCCGCCCCTGGGCGATGCTGCCCAGGGGGTGTACGACGCGGTCGGCGCGGTCCTGCTGCCCTTCCGGAGGGCGCATTTTCACGGGATCCTGCTCCTGGGCCTGGTCTTCGTCGTGGCCCTCGCCCTCAACCGGGTCTTCTCCCGGCTATGGTGCCGTGGGATCTGCCCCCTGGGCGCGCTCCTTGGCCTCTTCTCCCGGTTCTCCTTCCTCGGCCTGGAAAAGGACGAGTCCACCTGCACCCGCTGCAACCGGTGCCTGAAGTCCTGTCAGGGGGGAGACGACCCGATCCCAGGCGCGACCTGGCGCAAGGCCGAATGCCACCTCTGCCTCAACTGCACCGCCGAATGCCCGGAAGGGTCGGTGCGGTTCCGCCTGTTCCCGGCCCCAGGGGAGGCGACGCCGGCGACCACCGCCACGGTGGACGTGAGACGACGAGCCGTGCTGCTCGCTGTGGGCGGCGGGCTGGCGTCGGTGCCGCTCTTGCGCACCGGGGACGCGTTCTCTGCGAATCCGGATCCGGACCGCATCCGGCCCCCCGGGGCCCTCCCGGAGGAGGAGTTCCTGGCCCGGTGCATCCGGTGCGGCCAGTGCCAGCGGGTCTGCCCGAACAACGCGCTCCACCCCGCTACCCTTCAGGCCGGCTTCGAGGGCCTCTGGACCCCCGTGCTGATAGCTCGGATCGGTTACTGCGAGCCCACCTGCACCCTCTGCGGTGAAGTCTGCCCCACCGGCGCGCTGGTGCCCCTGACGATTCTGCAGAAGGTCGGCGGCGAGGAGATCCCGCCCGCCTGCATCGGGACGGCGTTCGTGGACCGTGGTCGGTGCCTGCCCTGGGCAATGGATCGCCCCTGCATCGTCTGCGAGGAGTGGTGCCCGACCTCTCCCAAGGCCGTCCATCTCACCGAGGTCACCGTGATCGACCGGGAGGGTCGGGAAGTGGTGGTCCAGCGTCCCCAGGTCGACCCGGAGCTTTGTACCGGCTGCGGCGCCTGTGAGTATGCCTGTCCCGTCAATGATCGGAGAGCGATACGGATCACCTCAGTGGGTGAGTCCCGGTCCTGGGAGAACCAGATTCTGCCGGGGAGGTCAGGTGCGCCTCCGGCCAAGTGACTGGCATTGGGGCTAAGTCTGCTCCTGACGTCCGAGCGCTTGAGCGAGGGTCTGGCCCAGCTCTGAGAGGAAGTAGGGCTTGCGGATCACGCCACGGAAGCCGTAGTCGCTGTGGTTTGCCATCACCGGGTCGTTCGAGTAGCCGCTGGACACCACGGCCACCGCGGTCGGATCCAGGTCACGGAGGTGCCGGATGGTCTCCAGGCCACCCATGCCTCCGGGGACCGATAGATCCATGATCACCGCATCGAAGGGGTTTCCTGCGGCCCTGGCGGCCTCCCAGGAGGTCAGCGCCGCAGCACCGTCGGTGACGAGGGAGGGGCTGTAACCGAGGACCTCGAGCATCTCCCCGGCCACCTCGCGTACCGAGGCCTCGTCATCCATCACCAGGATCCGGCCCCGGCCGTAGATCACCTCCTGCGCGGCCTCCTCGGTGGAGGGCTCTGCTCCGGGGAGTGCGGGGAGGCCCACCTCCACTGAGGTCCCCTGCCCCTGGATCGAGTTGACGTCGATCCAGCCCCCGTGATGTCGCACGATGGAGAACGCGGTGCTGAGGCCGAGTCCGGTCCCCCCGGGACGGGTGCTGAAGTAGGGATCGAAGATCCGATCCAGGTGCTCCTTCGGGATGCCCGCTCCGTCGTCCTTGATGGTGATCACGACCCAGGCTCCTTCGGGCAGTCCTGGGACCGTGGGGTCGGTGATCCGGCGGTTGCGCCCCACTATCTGGATCTTCCCCCCCGTATAGAGGGCCTGGATTGCGTTCAGCGTGATGTTATTGAAGACCTGGTGTACCTGGGCGGGATCCACCCGTACGGGCCATAGAACGTTCGGCAGATCGTGCACCAGCTGCACCACAGACCCGCTGGTAGCCAGCTCCGCGGCCTCCTGCACCAGGGGCGCAGGTGCCACCACCCGGGTGATCGGGTCGCCTCCCTTGGAGAAGGTCAGGAGCTGTCCGGCCAACTCCCGGGCGCGCTCGCTGCCATGCCGGGCGCGCTCGAGGATGCCCGCGGTCCGGGCGTCGGTCGGGTCCTGGGCCAGGACTTCGATGCTGCCGAGGATCCCTGTGAGGAGGTTGTTGAAGTCATGGGCAATGCCTCCGGCGAGGACGCCCAGGGACTCGAGCTTCGCCGTGCGGATGAGGTCGGCCTCCATCCTGCGTTGATGGGTCACGTCGCGGAGGAGGATCTGTATGGCCTCGTCCCCGTCCAACGTGAAGACCATCCCGCTGGCTTCCACCCGTCGTTTGCGTCCGTCCCGAGTGCGAAGGGCGAGCTCTGTACGGGCCACGCCGTCGGGATCTCCCCTCGCCGCTTTGCCGAAGGCCACGGCGTCGGCCGCGCTCTCGTTCGCGACGAAGTCGAGGATCGAGATCCCGTCAACCTCATCGAAGCGAGTCGCACCGACGAGGCGCAGGGCCGCTTTGTTCGCGTAGCGGATGCATCGGTTCACCGTGACCACCGTGGGCTGGGGGGACCTCGCAACCAGGGCGCGGTAGCTCTCCTCGCTTCCGGGCAGGGCCTCCTGGGTACGGGCCTCTTCCGTGGCGTCGAAGCTCATGGTGAAGAAGCCAAGCACCTCGCCGTCGGTTCCCCGGTCCGGGATGTAATGGGAGCGGAGGGTTCGAGCTGTCCCGTCGGGGGCATCAACCGAGACTTCGGAGGAGAAGGACTCACCGGAGAGGGCCCGGGTCAGATGGTCCGCGATGGTAGCGAACATTTCGGGACTCAGGACCTCGTCCATACGCCGGTCGATGAAGCGGGCTGGTGTACCGGGCCCGAACACGGTGTCGTATGCCTGGTTGAGGAACCGATAGCGTCGATCCCTGTCCACGTAGGCGATTAATGGAGGAATGGCGTCCAGGATGCTCTGGAGCCTGGTGGCTGTAGCCGCGATCTTCTCCGACATGGGCGCCGGAGTTTGCTTGTCTGCGGACATGTCTCCCTCCGCATGCCTGCGACCCTACGACAAAATTTGCAGCCCATGTATTTTTCATAACTCTCGCGCACCCGGCAGTGTTTGACAACCTCTACTGCCTGTGGGATGCTTGCCGCTGATCACAGGCTGACCCAACTACAGAAGGAGAACTTCATGAACAAGCGGATGGTGTCCATCGTACTCGGGGTTCTGGTAGCGGGGGGCTTCGTCGCCGCGAGGTACTTCGTGTTTCCCGAACTGGAGATCGAGGCCCGAAAGGCCGCAGGCGCTGGTTGGACCGAGGCCAAGTCCGAGATCAAGGGGAACATCGTTTCCGCGCTGCGTGAGGGGTTCGTGGACATCGATCTGCGCGCCGACGTCCTGGACAAGATAGCGGTCTGCGTGTCCGACAAGGCCGTCACCTTCCTCAACGACACGGATTGTGACTACTACTTCAACGACTCCACCACCACCGAGGCCGAGCACCTGGTGAACCAGGAGGCCTGCCTGAAGCAGGTCGGTTACGACGCCAAGAAGGTGGAGTTCACCATCGCCTGTGCCAAGGAGCACGTACCCAAGGACTGGAACATCATGCGTCCTCTCTTGTCCCGGGAGATGGACGCCGCTCTCCAGGACCAGATCCTGGACGCAGCGAAGCGAAAGGAAGCGGTGGACTGCGTGGTGGGGAAAATCGTCGAGCTCCTCGGGAAGACCGCCTGCCCGCCCCTGAACCAGAAAGCTCAGACGCTGGAGCAGCTCTTCACCCCCGCGGATGAGTGCTTCGGGACCGCTGGAATCAAGGCCGAGACTGAGGAGGCCATCGGCGTCTGCATCACCGCGGCACTCTGATACGAATTCAATCAGACATCAGTCTTCGCAGGGGATCCCCTGCTTCAGGTAGAGCTGGAAGGCTCCGTCGCAGTCTTCGGCTGACCAGCCCCCAACTCCCTTCGTGAGGAGGTGACCCGGCGGGTAGACGTCCGGCATGCCGAAGGCCTCGCAGGAGATCCCCCATCGGTAGCTGGTGCCAGGCGAACCGGAGGTGCCCGGGCTCGAGAGACGCAGGGCCACGGGCTGACCTGCGGTGAGTCCTGGTGCCGGGTCGAAGAAGATAAACGTCATACCGTCGTTGGGAGTGTCTGAGAACATCCACGACGGCAGGATCACGCTTTGGAGGATCGACCCCGTCGGTTCACCTTCGGACAGGCCGACCACCTCCACCTTGAGGTCTGCCAGCACCCCGCCCGTCTGCGACGTCCAGAGCAGCAGCTCCACTGACTGCAGGTACCCATCCCCGACTGGGACGATGACCTGCGCAGCGAGGTTTTCGTTGTCGATCCCGTGGCTGTCGGTCCACTCCCACTGACCCTGACCGTCGCAGTTGTAGAGGCATTCGCCGCCGTCGCAGATAGCGCCGCTGCCACAGCTCTCTCCCTCGTCCTGCGGGACGTGGGTGCAGTCCTGGGTGGGGGAGCAGGCATCTGCGGTGCACTCGTTGAGATCCTCGCAGGCCGCGTCCTGCGGTGCGTTCAGGCATCCATCCTGGGGGTCGCAGGAATCCGCGGTGCAGCCGACGTCGTCATCGCAGGCCCCGTCCTGGGGTACGAAGACGCAGCCCTGCTCGGCCTGGCAGGAGTCCTGGGTGCAGTCGATGTCGTCATCGCAGAGGCTGTCCCAGGTAAGGTATTGGCACCCCAGGAGAACGTCGCAGGCGTCTACGGTGCATTCGAATACGTCCGCGCAGTACGCATGATCCGGCTGGTGGGTGCAGCCCTGGCCGGTCTGGCACGCATCCGCGGTGCAGCCGATGTTGTCGTCGCAGGCCCCGTCGTCGGCCTCGTACTGGCATCCGTCCTGGGGGTGACAGGAGTCCCCGGTACACTCGAAGCCGTCATCACACAGGTCTTCATCGGGGACGTGTGCGCAGCCGCTCAGGGGCTCGCAGTGGTCGAGGGTGCACGAGACCCCGTCGTCGCAGGCTCCGTCCTGGGCCGTGAAGACGCAGCCTTCCCCGGGGACGCAGGCGTCCGAGGTGCATTCCACCTCGTCGTTACAGGTCTCGTCCTGGGGTGTGAATACGCAGCCTTCCCCTGGGACGCAGGCATCCGTGGTGCAGTCGAGCACGTCATCGCAGGCGCCGTCATTCGGGGCGTGGACGCACCCCGCCGCGGGGTCACAGGAGTCGATAGTGCAGTCGATGTCGTCGTCGCAGGCGCTGTCGTCCGGGATCTGTCCACAGCCGTCCACGGGGCTGCACGCGTCCGCGGTGCAGTCGATGCCGTCATCACAGACGCCGTCCTGTGGGGTGGAGACACAGCCGACATCGAGGTCGCAGATGTCCGCGGTGCAGTCGATCAAGTCATCGCAGACGACGTCGTCCGGAGAATACTCGCAGCCCCCGACGGGGCTGCACGCGTCCGCGGTGCAGTCGACGCCGTCGTCGCAGTCCGGGATCGTATCGAGATCGACCTGGCAGGTGCCGCCCTCGCTGTCCTCCGGGATCGCGCAGATCAGGGTCCCGTTGCAGACGTCGTCGTCCAGGGGGGCGCAGTCCTCGTCGTCCACGCAGAGGCAATCCTCGATCGGGGCCTCCCCGGTTGGCAGGAGGGGACCCGCACAGGCCCCGGCCCCGCAGGTGTCGGGGCCGGTGCAGGGGTTGCCGTCGTCACAGTCGGCGCCCTGCATCGACGCCTGGTCGTGCCAGCAATATCCCTCCTCGCAGCCGTCTGCTGTGCAGGAGTTTTCGTCGTCGCAGTCTTTTTCATCGGGTCCGACACAGGCACCTTCATGGCATGTGTCGTTCTCGGTGCAGAGGTCATCGTCGTCGCAGGGGCCGTCCACCGGTTCACAGATGCAGGCCCCCTCCATGCATTCGGAGGCCTGGCAGACAGGGCAGTCGTCGCAGTCGCCGCAGGCGCACTCTCCGTCGGCTCCCGCTACCCCGCATTCGAGCCCGACGCAGAGGAGAGCGCAGTTGGGTGTGTTGAGATCCGTGGGGATCTCCGGCGGCGTGTCCTCGGGGGGCGAGGTGTCCACGCGGGGGTTGGTGTCTTCTTGGGTATCCTGGGTGTTGGTATCCTCCGCTGGTGCGGTGTCGTTGTTGCCGCCGTCATCTGCGTCGCCATCGCAGCTGAGCGCAGACAGAGCGAAGAGGAGACCGAGCACGCAGCTGACTAGAAACACTGCCGAGAGACCTCGTTGAGCCATTGAGCCCTCCGCTGTCAAGATGGCCCATGGTACTCACCGGGGAGGGCCTACGCAACACCGTGCCCGGGAGCTGACTCTTGGTCACATTCCTGTATCTATGCGACGTCTGTGCGGAAGGATCTTTGGCATAAAACTCAGCGCTCGGCACTGTATCCCTCTTCCCCCGCTGGGGGAAGTACCCCGGAGGGGGATGGGGGAGTCCGCACCAGCAACCAGCAGAAGTCCGAGCCTTCCTCGCGTCCCCACCGACCTTCGACCTCCCCATTCCCGCGCTACATCCGCGATGGACTTCCCCGCCGCCAGGCTTGAACGAATATGTATATACATGAGCACCCCGTCTATAATTCAGCTGAGAGAACGGGCCAGGCATCTGCGGCGCAACATGACTCCAGCGGAAAATTGTCTATGGAGTCGCCTCCGGAGGCGGGCTGTCTCCGGTCATAAATTTCGACGCCAGGCCCCTGTCGGCCCCTATATCATCGACTTCGTTTGCCTCCAAAAGGGCCTCATCATCGAGGTTGACGGAGAACAACACTGCGAGGGGAGCCGCTACGACGAACGTCGGACCCGCTGGCTCCAGCGGCGAGGGTTTCGAGTCCTCCGATTCTGGAACTACGAGGTGATTGAGAGAATGGACGCGGTTGTGGACAAGATCCGAGCGGAGTTGAAGAGGTGAGATTTGAGAGGCTGGGATTTGGAACGCAATGTCCTTCTATTGGTTGCTGGTGCAGACTCCCCCATCCCCCTTCGGGGTACTTCCCCCATTGGGGGAAGAGGGATACAGTGCCGAGCGCTGAATTCTGCGCCAGAGATCCCGACCGCAATGTCCGTTGCGTTCAGCGCTTGGGATCCGTTTCTCGGGACAATGGAGATGTGATCAATCAAGAGCTTCCAGAGGGGACGGAGCGGAGCGTACGCCCGACGGGCGGAGGGGACGCGATGCTGCAACGGGTAGAAGTCCATGTCATCAGCAGGGAGACTGTCGTCGATGGCCGGCCATCGACCCAGCGCCCGTGCTCACGCACGCACGTTTTGTCTTCCCCACTCTCGTACGGTATTCTACTCCGGAACCCAAGTTGGGAGGTCTCGGCACATGCGACGGAACGTTCTCAATAAGGTCACCCTGTTGACCCTGCTGACCATGGCCGCTCCTGCCCGCGCAGAGACGGCCCACACCTTCAAGAACGACCAGTTCTCGGACAGCATCTCGACTGCGTCCCAGGAGCTGTCGGGCATCCCCTTGAGTACCCAGCCTGGGTTTGTAAAGGGCGAGGCTTTCGGCGCCGTCTTCAAGCCGGCAGACACCATGTATCCGGTGAAGATTCAGGGCATCGACGTCGTAATGGCCGCGATGCCCAACGATATCGGAAACAGCAAGGCCCACGCCACGATCGAGATCTACTTCTTCGACGGCGAGGGCCCGGATCCGGGCGGCGCCCCGGTCTTCACCCTGAGCACTCATGACGTGTTCAACGAGCAGATCATGGACCTCGGGGCCCCTCTCCAGGGCGACACCGCGATGAGCTTCGAGTTCGACTGGCAGGATGGCGAGGGCCACCCGCCCCTG
>CAZNWW010000059.1:0-397 GCA_964576155.1 uncultured Myxococcales bacterium
CCTACCAGGTGGGCGACCAGGTCACCGTGGGCTTCACCCTGGTGGACAAGTATGACAACCCCGTCCCCGGCGGCGAAATCGTCGACCCGGACTACGAGGGCCCCGACGGCCTCATCGAGCTATCCTCGCCGAGGGTGTTCACCTTCCTGGCGGAGGGCATGGTCCTGGTTTCGGCCTGCGTCCACGGCGATCCGTCGAAGTGCGATGAGATCGAGGCCTGGTGCGACGGCACCGCGCCGCTCCTGTCGATCACCTGGCCCGAGCGTGGCGCCACCCTCACCGGCGACACGGAGGTCGTGGTCACCGGAACGATCCATGAGGAGGTCTCGTCCCTGGCGTACTTCACCATCAACGGCGAAGACGTGATCCCCGCAGAGGACGGCAGCTTCGAGTTCGT
>CAZNWW010000059.1:407-11923 GCA_964576155.1 uncultured Myxococcales bacterium
TCATCGACGCCGCGGCCGCCGACATCTTCGAGAACGAGGAGCTGACCGCCAGGTCCTACCTCTTCTCGAAGGAGTACATCCCGATGGACTATGGCAATCCCCAGGTCACCCTCGTCGACGAGGCCGCCCTGATCCGGCTCGACGACGAGATGTTCGTCAGCGATGATCCTGCGGATGAGAACACCCTCAGCTCTATCCTGCAGTCCCTCCTGGCGGAGATGGACCTGGGCGCGATGATCCCGAACCCCGTGGTCGAGAACCAGAACATCATCGGGTGCGAGTATGACATCTCGATAGAGGACATCACCTACGATGAACCGGTCGTGGTCCTGTACCCGGCTGTGGGTGGAATCAAGGTGGTCCTCGATCTCCCGAACTTCCACGGAAACTTCGACATGGTGGCGGACAGCTTTTTGTGCCTGGATTATATCGGCACGATCGACGCATCATCGATCCATTTCGAGGCGCTGATTGTCCTGGCGGTGACCCCCGAGGGCATGCTCGACGTCATCGTCGATGACCCGTCTACCGAGTTCAACGACTTGGACTTCGATCTCACGGGCCTCCCGGGATTCCTCCTCAATTGGATCATCGACTGGGCTTCCGGCGCGTTCACCACAGTCATCGAGACCCTTGTGATGACCCAGGTCCAGGACCTGGTCAGTGGCGTGATGGACGGCCTGAACGAGACCCTGGCCGAGCCCATCGTCTTCCCCATCGACGGCTTCTTCGAGGGCATGGACCAGATCGTGCTGAACATCCTGTTGCGATTCGACCACTCTACTTTCAACCAGCAGGGCGGCGAGCTGGGCCTGGATCTGGCGATCTATTCCGAGAAGAAGATCGACCGGGATCCCCTGGGCGTGCTGACCCGGGCCGACTGCAACCTGTCCGAGCCCGAGACCTTCGACTTCGACGGGGACGCGCAGGTGGAGCTGGGCGCGCACCTGGACCTGATCAACGAGGCCCTCTTCGCCCTCTGGTGGAACGGGATGCTGCACCTCAACCTCACCGCCGAAGCCATGGCAGAGCTCGGGGTGGACGTGAGCGAGTACGGCATCATAGGCATGCAGCTGGACACCCAGGCCCTCCTCCCGCCGGTGATCACCTCCTGCAACCCCGAGGGCCAGCTCATGGCGCAGGTCGGGGACCTCTACGTCGAGGCCGACTTCGAGCTCATGGGCATCCCCGTCGACATCCACATGTACCTCTACCTCACCCTGGGAGCGGACTTCGCTGTCATCGACGGCGAGGAGGGCAAGGAGATCGGCATCGAGGTCCATGAGCCGGACGTCGTCCTGGTGGACATCGCCTACGTGAACGACGAATGGAAGGGCAAAGAATGGATGCTCACGGGCCTCATCACGGACACGGCCATCCCGATGCTCATGGAGAGCCTCCAGGAGAGCCCCCTCTCCTTCGCCATCCCGCCCATCAGCCTGGGCGACTTAGGCGGCGGCGATCCGGCGAACCCGGAGGAGCCTGACATCCAGCTCCCGCCCAAGGACCTGATCCTGGATCTGGAAACAATCGAGATGCAGGGCGGGTACATGCACATGAAGACAGGCTTCCAGATCGTGGATACCCCGCCGGAGCCGCCGCCGGAGCCGGGGGAGTAGCACCTCCGCACCTGCAACACATCAATCCGAGATGCCGAGCCGGGGAGCCTGCGACCCGGACTCTCTTCTTCTATCTCTGCACGGGGTCCTCCCCCCGTATTGGCTCTTGGTTGATCACATCTCCATTGTCCCGAGAAACGGATCCCAAGCGCTGAACGCAACGGACATTGCGGTCGGGATCTCTTGCGCAGGATTTTATGCCAAAGATTCTTCCGCATCATACCCAGCACCGGGACCGAAGAATTGGGAGCCTGGAGTCTTCTCCAGACAGGCGGGCTTGGAAGTCCCAGAGGGGAGCGAAGCGAACGGCCGAAGGCTGGAGGGGACGCGATGCAGCTACGCCCTACCCCACCACCTGATGGAAAAACTCCAACGACCGCGGCGTCTTGTTCAAGATCTCGTGCACCCGCAGCTCCGCGTACAGCGACAGCTGCTTCAGATCCCCCGGCCTGGCCTCGTCCTGGGCCAACGGCCGCAGGTTTCCTTCCACCGCGGCGTCGTACAACGCCTGCGCGCCCGCCGGAAGTATCCGCATTGCTGAAGCATCCAGGGCGTGCTCCCGGCACCTGAGCGTGCCGGAGGAGAGAGAGAAGAAGAGGTCGGCGCCCTCGGGCAGGCCGTCACACCGGGAGCAACGGCAGTCCCTTGGCAAAAAACCCTGGGCACCGAGGATCCAGACCATGCCGCCCCAGGTCACAGTCCCGACCCGTGACGGGTCCACAGCCGTCAGCAGCCTCAGGAGCGCTACCACCGGCTCCAGGAGCGCGCCCGCTTCGCCGCCCTCGGGTGCGGTGGCGCGGACGATCTCACAGATCAACTCCGCTGCGGCCATGCGCTCCAGGTCGACCCGGAGTCCCTCCATGGCGTCCAGGAGCCTGCTCGACCGCAGGCGGTGACGCCCCTGTCGATCCGTGGCCAGCTCGACCTCGATGAGGCAGAACTTGTCCAGCCCCGCCTGGAATCGTTTGCGGCTCTTTCGGCCCGACGGCGCGGCCGCGTCTAAACGGCCCAGCTCCGCGGTTAACATGGACACCATCAAGTCCGCGTCCCGGTACGGCACCAGGTTCAGGATCAACGCCTTGTCTGGACGGCCGTCCACCCAACCTCTACGGGATTACCGAGAGAATGACAGAGGAGATTACGAAGTAGGCGAGAAGACCGAGGACGTCCACCGAGGAGGTGACGAAGGGACCGGTGCTCACCGCCGGGTCGATCTTGATCCGGGCGAAGAAGAGCGGCAGCAGCGCACCCACGGTCACCGCGATAACCATGGCCGAGAGCATGGACAGGCCCACCGCTATCCCGAAGCCCACACTCCAGTCCGACCAGTACCAGCCCACGACCCCTGTGAAGATCCCGTACATCACGCCCAGGATCAGGGCCACCCGGAATTCACGCCAGTAGGCCCGGCGGACCTCCCTCGGCAGGATACGTCCCGTCGCCAGGGATCGTACGATGATGGTGGCGGACTGGGTCCCCACGGAGCCACCCATCGCGATGATGATTGGGATGAAGAAGGCCATGTAGTGGTGGGTCTGCAAGGCCTCACCGAAGGGTGTGATCAGCGCCACACCGATGAGCTCGCCGATGAACGCAATCATCAGCCAGGGGGAGCGGGTTCGGATCGCGGACTTCACTGAATCCGAGTCCACCAGCTCCTGCCCCGCGCCGGCCATCTTCAGGATGTCCTCGGTGGCCTCGTCCTTGAGGACGTCTATGACGTCGTCCACGGTGACCAGACCCAGGAGGATGTTTCTGTCGTCCACCACCGGGATGGCCAGGAGGTTGTACCTGGAGACCAGGCGAGCTACCTCCTCCTGGTCCGTGTCGGTCCGCACGGACACGACCCCCGGCTCCATGATGTCCTTGAGCTGCACGTCGTTATCTGAGATCACGAGCTGGCGCAGGGACATGACCCCCACGAGCTGGGTGTGATCGTTGAGCACGTAGATGTAGAAGGCCATCTCAACGTCGCGGTTTTTTCTGACCAGGTCGATGGCTTCGCCCACCGTGGCGGTCTCCTGGAGGCCGACGAAGTCCGGGGTCATGATGCCGCCCGCGGTGTCCTCACCGTAGCGCATCAGGCCCTCGACCTCGAAGGAGTCCTCCCCGGTGAGGAGGTCGAGGAGCTCGGCGCTCACCTCCTCCGGGAGGGTACCCATGAGGTCTGCGACGTCGTCGTTGTCCATCTCCTTGAGGATCTCCGCAGCCTCGCTGCGGGGGATGTGCTGGATGATGCCGGCGGCCTCCTCGTCGGCCATCTCAGCCAGGACGAGGGCTCGCTCCTCCAGGTCCGAGACGAGCCCGAAGATCTGCACCTGCTGTTCCCTGTCGAAGCGAGCGAGGAGGTGCGCCAGATCTGCGGGGTGGGTCTTGGCGATGATGCGTTTTATATGACTGAGCGCGCCGCGACGAAGGAGCCTTTGGGTCGCATCGAAGAGCAGGGTTGAACGATGCCCTGACATCTGAGACCTCCTTCACCACGTACGGTCTACATCGCGCCTCTACCGTCCTTACGAGAGGATGAACACGAATTCGCCGCCAACCGTCTGGTCAGCGGCCTATCTACTGCGAGGGTCCGCCAGGGAGCCGGCGGTGCCGCTGTCGACGTCGGTGGATTTTGAGGCGCTGGCCGCCTTGCGCGGACTGCCGGAGTTCTGCACGGCCCAGGCCACGGAGAAGGTGAGCAGGACCAGGATCATGACGAGAGCGAGGGCGATCTTCGAGCGTCCGCCCGTGGAGCGCTCGGCGACAGGATGCGCCTTGGCGAAGACCTCTTCGGTCCGCCCCTCGGTGATGCCGTAATGTTGTTCCAGGAGCCCGAGGGCTTCGCCGGTGGGGGCCCTGACTGCCTCGGCATAGGCCTGCACGAAGCCTCGCACGAAGACCCGCTCGGGGAGCTTGTGGAGGCGGTTGGCCTCGAGATCAACGAGGAGGCCTGAGCGCACCTTTGTCACCAGGGACACCTGCTCGAGGGTCAACCCCTGGCTCTCTCTCGCAGCTTTCAACCAGGTCCCGATCTCCGTCATGGCCAACCTCCCTCGTGCGCCGGAAGCGCAGACCCGAACGACTAGCAAATCAGGTACGCTAAGTCAACCGCAAATGCAGAAAATACTCCTGGTTGCCTTTTGGGCCCGGGACACCGGCCGGTTCGACGTCGAGGCAGTCGAATCCGAGGCCGGCAGCGAGGTCACGAACCTTGTCCACGGCGCGCTGCCGCGCGGCCGGATCGCGGACCACGCCGCCCTTCCCCACCTCCCCGGGTCCCAACTCGAACTGGGGCTTCACCATGGGCAGGCAAGTCCCACCGGGGGTCATGCATAGTGCGGCCACCGGCAGGATCAGGGCGAGGGAGATGAAGGAGACATCGATGACCACCAGATCGACGGAGACCTCCAGGGTTCCGGGATCGAAGGTGCGAAAGTTCGTAGCCTCCAGGAGGGTGACCCGGGGATCCGTACGCAGACTCCACGCGAGCTGGCCCCGGCCGACGTCCACCCCGATCACCTGCCTGGCGCCCCGTTGGAGCAGGCAATCGCTGAAGCCCCCGGTGGAGATCCCCACGTCCAGCACGGAGCAGCCCGTCGGATCGACGCCGAAGGTATCCAACACGGTCTCCAGCTTGAGGCCCCCGCGGGAGACGTAACGGAGCTGTTCACGGAGCCGGATCCGGACCCCGTCGGCCACCTGACGTCCGGCCTTCGTCGCCGGGACATCGTCCACCAGGACCTGACCCGCCATGATCAATGCCTGGGCCTTCTGACGGGAATCGACCAGGCCTCTGCGGACCAGGGCCTGGTCGAGGCGCTCGCGCCCCGGTCTTTCGTCACGCAGAGGCATCGCCCCCGGCCTCGGGGTCGGGGGTCAACTCCTCGAGACGGGTCCGTGCGCTGCGGAGCCGGGCCTCGGCCTCCCGGAGCCATGCCATGCCTGCCTCGTAGTCTTTCAGCATGACCTCGAGGTCCAGCCCTCCTTCCTGCATCCGCTTCACCACCGACTCGACGCGCTCCACGAGCTCTTCGAAGCCGAGATCCTTCGGGTCCTTGTCGGTCATCGGGTCCTCCTGGACAGCCGCGACAGCACGCGTATCATTACAGAGGTCGAGTGCGATTGCGATTGCGATTATAGAGGGGGCCCCTGGAGGAGACAATGACCGTGATAATCCGCATGTTCCATGCCATCTCGCTGCTGGGACTGATCGCGCTCGTCGCGCTGGTCGCGCCGGGGTGCCGGCGTCCGGAGACCCCGAAGAAGAAGACCCCCGAGGCCGAAGCCCCTTCGACGAACGTGGCCGCCTCGATGACAAACGAGGAGTCTCCACCTCCCCCAACCCCAACCGATGACGATGACGTGGTCCCGGACGACCTCGTCGTCCGGGAGATCGAGACCACACCGTCGCCCGACCCGATAAAAGCACCCGAGACGACCCCGGAGCTGGGCCACCCGGCCCCGGTGAAGAAGACAGCGAAGAAGGAGAAGGTGGAAGACGACCTCCGCACCAAGCTCCTCAAGATGCGACGTTCCGTGGATCGGAGGCTCCTCTGGGCGCGAATCACCCTCGAGCGCCAGTTGGTCATCGAAGCAGCGCAGGAGAGGTCCGCCGAGCGCGCAGCCGTATGGGAGATCGCCAAACGCGTTCCTGTGGGGGCGCAGATCGAGTCCCTGGAGCCGATGATCCAGAAGACCGCCGGCGACGCCGGGCTCACGCTGACGGACCTCTCGTACGAGATCCTTCCTCCCGATGTGGATCGACTCCCGGACAGCTTTACAGGGGACAGGCCACTCGATCTCGCCGTGGAGGATCTCGTCGGTACGGTTCGGGTCTCGTTCGTCCTCGGCACCGAGGACATGGGGCGCCTCTCCAAGTGGTACGACACCCTCCCGGTCATGCCGCGGTTCTTGATCGTCAACCGGATCCGACACACCGGTGAGGCCTTCCAGATCCTGGGCGACGCGTACTACATCGCAGACCGGAAGGGCCCCGTCAGGCAGGAGGCTGCGACGGACATCACCAAGGAACTCACGCGGGTGGGGATCGTCCTCGGCGCCGACGTGGTACGGCACCAGGATCCGGACCACTTCCTCCTGGCGACGGAGACCTCGCTCAAGGAGTACGCCAAGCTCCTCGAACAGGCCAACGAGATCGCCGCAATAGAGTCAGCCATCAAGCGCAACGAGGTGATTCACGAATGGTACGAGAGCCGTGTCAAGGCGCGGGCGGACCGGGTCTTCGACGATCTCCTCCGCTGAGTCCCCTGAGGCGCGCCTCCACCCGGGCCGCGGCCTCCTCCTGACCGAGTTCACGATAGATCCGCAGCGCCATCCCCCCGGAGATCTCGTCATGAGTCGCCATGAAGTGCGCCTCGAGGAGCATCGCGGTGTCCTCCCGGAGCCCCAGCCAGTGGGCTGCGCCCGCTATCTGGCGCAGCCGCTCCGGCTCCCTTCCGTCGTGCTGCACCGAAGCGGCCAAGGCTGCGATGCATCTCTGCGTGAAGGCGCGCTCGGCCGGGCGCAACGCCAGATCGTGACGTCGGAGGAACTCCACCCAGAGGCGGGCGTACAGTGCGGGCATCTCTTCCCGCTCCCCCAGGAGTTGCACATACAAGCTGCGGGTGGAGTCCGAATGGTGGGAGGCCTCCCAGGTCTCCAGGACGAAGGGGTCCACCCGGCCCTGGTCGATGATGTCTTCGAGCCGATCCTCGAGGACCCGCACAGCCTCGTCCTCGTGTCCTTCCAGATCCCAGGCCTTGGCCAGGTTCACCGCGACCGCGGCGTCCGCCGGCTCCCGAACCGAGTTCGCATACCAGAGGGCTGAGGACGAGGACCAGATCTGCGCCTGGTTCATCGAGAGGATCCCGAGCAGGTGGAAAAACGCCACGACCGCCAGCTTCACTGCCCAGCCAGTCCATCGTCTACTGTGGGTGCTGTGGGAGGGGCGTCCACGCCCCGATATCCCCGACACCGCGAACCCGGCCAGGAACATCCCCGGGACATAGAGGTAGCTGTCCGGCGCGAAGTGGATCGTGGGGATCACCTGGGACACGGGAGCGTAGGACACAGCGAAGGCCGCCAGGAGCCAGAAGCGGGTACGAGGCGGACGGCGCCAGCTCCACCAGAGCCCGGCCCCGGTGAGCCCGATGGCCAATGCGCCCATGAGCGGGTAGAGCCACGTCCAGGGCGCCGCGGTGGGCGGCAGGTACGCGGGAACCAGGTCCAGGGGGACCAGGAGATGTCGTGCGTGCACGCCGACGTTCGCAAGGATCAGGCCCAGGTGCTCGAGGCCCCCGATGGATATATCGCTGATGGTCTTGTACCTGATCTCGCCGCCCGCGTGCTCGGAGATCAGGGTGCCGGACACCACCACGAGGCAGGCGACCAGGACCATCGTGACGTAGACCATGCGATGGTTCCAGGCGCGCAGCGTCGAGGTGCGTCCCAACGCTACGGGATACAGGAGCAACACTACGGGCAGCATGAAGGCCACCGGCTTCGACAGGATCGTCAGGAGTCCCAAGACCAACACACCGACGGTCCAGGGACCGGGCTCCTCCCGATCCACCGCGCGGACATGGCAGATCGCCGCGCCCAGGGTGAAGGCGCCGTACAGCAGATCCTTGGTCCCCGTACACCAGGCCACAGGCTCGGCGACGAGGGGATGGAGGCCCCAGAGCAACGCCGCAAGCAACGCACGACGGGTATCGAAGAGACGCTCCACCAGGAGGAAGAGCAGCAGCGCGTTGATCCCGTGCAGGAGCCAGTTGAAGCCGTGATGGATCCAGGGCTCCGGTCCCCCGATGAACTGCAGCAACCGGTAGACCGCCACGGTCACCGGCATGGGATAGCCGAGCTGGGGTGTGAAGAACAGCTCCGTCCAGGACATCCCCGGCCCGAGCAGGGGGTTGTTCACCACGTAGTTCGGATCATCGAAGCTGACGAAGGGGAACCCCAGCGTCCGCGCATACACCGCCATCGGCGCTGTCAGGGCGATAATCATGTAGAAGATGCGCTTGCGGTCCGTCACGGCCCCTCCGGTACCTCAGGACCGTTGTATCAGCATTGATTTCGGGACGCCACCAGGAGCCATGAGGAGGTCTCGGAGCAGCCCCGGCCAGACCTCCTTCAGGGCCCGGCGACCCATGAAGACCCCGATGTGACCGGCGTCCACGAGGTGCTCCTCGACGGACGCCGCCTCGGATGCGAGACGGGCGAGCGCGAAGACCTGGGCCGGGGGCGTGATGTGGTCCCGAGTACCTGCCACGAGGCGGACAGGACAGCGGATCGCGCCGAGGTCGACGGAGCGTCCCCGCAGCCGGAGGCGCCCCCGGGCGAGGAGGTTCTTCTTGAAGAGCCACTCCACGGTCTCCAGGTAGAGCGGCCCGGCGAGGTCCTTGCTGAGGCGGTACCAGTTCCGCAGGGCCTCGTACCGCTCGCAGTACTCGGGATCGTCCGCGTTCAGGTAGAGCGCCAGAGGCGCTGAAAAGAAACGCTCGTGGGCGCGCAGCAAATCGAAACCCGCGGCCAGGGCGGCCCCCGGGGCCACCCCGCCGCCCGCGGCGACGAGCCCCCGGAACCAGGTCATCGGCAGGCCGTGCACGAAGAGGTGTAGGGGCGTGAGGCCCCGGCGGGTGTCGATAGGTGCGGCGGCCACGGTCAGGGACGCCACCCGCTCCGGGTGGAGCGCAGCCGCGATAGCCGCCTGCCAGCCGCCCTGGCAGAGGCCCACCAGATGGACACGCCCGCCGAGGCGATCCACGCAAGCGACCACGTCATCGATGCTGTCGGCGATGTGGTAGGGGCGTGGCGGCGGGGGGAGCCAGTCTGTGACCGCGACCCGGGTCTTCCCCGCGGCGAGCGCAGTCCGCACCAGGCTCTGATCCGGCGCGAAGTCAGCGATGTAGCTGTGGTTGACCTGGGGCGTGACGATCAGGATCGGCGCCCGACCCCGTGCCGGGTTCCCGTGCACCCGCAGGTCCACCGTGTCCCCGACGCTCTCCACCTCTGCTTCGGTGGCCCATCGTGGCCGGGGAGGCTCCAGCGGCCAGTACAGGCGCTGGACCTGCTGCAGGCGCTCCAGCTCGCGATTCCATGCGGTCATCACGGTCATCAGGCTGCCTGCACGCGACGGTCCGCTATGGGGCCCCAGCGCAGCGCGACCGCACCCCAGGAGTAGCCGATGCCTGCGCCGACCCCGACCACCACGTCCCCGTCCGACACGCGCCCCTCGGCGAGGCCCAGCTCCAGGGACAGGAGCTGGTCGAACTGGCCCATGTGCCCGTAGCGGGAGAGGTAGGTGGACTGCTCCTCCCGCAGACCCAGGGCAGCGAGGATGGCGTGGTGGGCCGAGCGCTTCATGTGGAGCACTGCCAGGTAGTCGATCGCGTCGATACCCAGGCCCTGCTCCGCCAGGGATTCCCGGACGACACGCATGAAGTTCGGGTGGCTGCGCTCTGCCAACAGGGCGCGCATCCCGGGCTGGTCTACAACGTCGAGGCTGCAACTCGCCTCGCGGGCGTTCTCGGGCTCCACGGGCTGCACGGTGCCCCCGAAGCGGGCGAGGACGTGGCGCGCCAGGGCGCCGTCGGTGATCAATGAGACTCCCAGGACTTCGTTGCGATCGTGCCCGCGGCGCAGGAGGCAGGCGCCGCCCCCCGGCGCCAGGTTGTACATGAACGACACCCGGGGGTTGGTGTAGTCGATCATGTCTCCGTTGCGGTACCCTCCGCAGAGCAGGACCGTGCGCGTCCCGGGCTCGGAGCGCAGGATGCCGCGGGCCAGGCGGAGCCCCGCTGGAAAACTCGAGCATTTCTGCATGACGTCCAGGGCCCAGGCATTTTTGGCGCCGATCCGCTCCTGGATATAGATCCCCGACGTGGTCATGGGGAACTCCCGCAGTTCGTCCCCGATGCAGAGGATCACGTCGACATCGAGGGGATCGACTCCGGCCTCCTCCAGGCATGCCTGCGCGGCCTTCGCGCCCATCTCCTGCACCCCGTCATCGGGGCCCGCAACAGGCTTCTCCTCGATCCCGAGCTTCACACGGACGGCCTCCTCAGACCACGCTCCCCCTGTCCTGGCTGCGATCTCCGCGGCGGAGACCCGCCCTTCGGGGACGTAGACCGCGGTGCTGACGATGCCGATGGGATCATGCAACATGGCCCTCTGCCTCCTCGATTAGATCCGCCTTGATGACCTTGCCGCTCGAGTTCCGCGGGAGCGCATCCAGCAGGACGATGCGTTTCGGGACCTTGTAGCCGGCCAGGCGCTCCCGCAGGCAGGGGCGGAGGGCCTCCCCCTCCACGCCGTCGGCCACGACAAAGGCCACGCCGACCTCGCCCCACCGCTCGTCCTGGATGGGCACCACGGCGCATTCCCGCACCGCCGGATGCCCCATGAAGGCGTTCTCCACCTCTGCCGGATAGACGTTCTCGCCCCCGGAAATGAACATGTCCTTGCGGCGGCCCGCTACATGGAAGTAGCCGTCCGAGTCCTTACGAACGAGGTCCCCGGTGCGGAACCAACCTTCCGTGAAGGCCGCCTCGGTGGCCGCGGCGTTCTCGAAGTAGCCGGCGCATACATGAGGCCCGGCCAGCTCCAGCTCGCCGATCTCGTCCACCGCTGCGATCCTCCCGTCCACCCGCACCCGGGCCTCGCAGTAGGGCATGGGCCGCCCCACCGATCCTGCCCGGATCAGGGCCTCGTGAGGTGGGAGAAAGAAGCAGTTCGGCCCCACCTCGGTCATCCCGAAACCCTGGGTCAGCACCACCCCCGCGTCCCGGTATCGGTGGATGAGGGACACCGGCAAGGGCGCGCCGCCGCACAGACAGAGCCGCAGGTGGTCCCTGGCAGCGTCGAAGAACCCCGGTTGGTCCGCCAGGGCTTGGAAGATGACGGGGACAC
>CAZNWW010000060.1:0-6955 GCA_964576155.1 uncultured Myxococcales bacterium
ACCCGGATCGGTCGGCGGGCCACCCTGGGCGCGAACAGCACCGTGGTCTGCGGGGCCACCGTGGGCGCCTATGCGTTCATCGCGGCCGGCGCGGTGATCACCCGAGACGTCCTCCCCCACGCGCTCATGGCCGGCGCGCCGGCCCGGCGAATCGGCTGGGCCTGCGCCTGCGGCGAGGTCCTGCCGAAGGGCGAGGCGCCGCTCGTCTGCGGACGCTGCGGGGCTTCGTATCGGGAGGAGAGCGGGCAGCTGCTGGAGGCCTGATTTTCCCACAAGGACGGGGATAGAGAGATCATCCCGCCAGATCGTGCGGCTCCCTCAACTTCTCCCTGTCCACTCGCCTCCAAGGCGGTTTCGGAAACGCGCTGCGCGCGGTGCGGCCAACCACCGCCCAGGCACGACGCCCTACCGCCAACGCCAGCGCGCCGGCCCCCGCAATGCGAATGAATCCGCGGCGTCTCATTCCCACCTTCCGTAGATCTTCGTCCCGCAATCCGGGCACTTCCCGCCCTCGAGGCGATTGTCCAGGATACGGTACCCGGACCGCCTGATCAGCGGTCGGTCCCGCCCGCTGCACGAGGCCCCGGGGCAGAAGGTGCTCTCCCCGTCCTGGGACCGGAGATTCCCTACGTACACGTATCGAAGCCCCCGCTCCAGGGCCTGATCCCGGCACCGCTCCAGGGTCTCCCCAGGGGTTGGGGGCAGGTTCTTCATCTTGTAGCGAGGGTGGAACCGGGAGAAGTGGAGCGGGACGTCGGGCCCAAGGGTCTCGACGACCCAGTCCACGAGCTTGCCGATCATGTCCCTCGAATCATTCAAGGTGGGGATCACCAGGTTGGTGATCTCCAGGAGGACGCCGTACTCGAGGCAGAGCTCCAGGGTCCTGAGCACCGGCCGCAGGGTGGCCTCGCAGTACGTCTGGTAGAACCTGTCGTCGAAGGCCTTCAAGTCCACGTTGGCCGCGTCCACGTGGGGGAGAAGCTCCCGCAAGGGAGCCTCAGTGATGTAGCCTGCGGTGACCAGGACGTTCTTGAGGCCCGCCCTACGGGCGGCCTTGCACGCGTCCCGTGTGTATTCGTAGTAGACCAGGGGCTCGGTGTAGGTGTAGGCCACCGATGGACAACCCTCCCGGCGGGCCAGCGAGATCAGGTCCCCGGGGGGCAGATCGTACGCGGGGGTCTCCTCGGGGATGGCCTGGGAGATGGACCAGTTCTGGCAGTTACGGCAGTGGAGGTTGCAGCCCGTCGTGGCCAGGGAGAGGATCTCCGTCCCGGGCAGGAAGTGGTGCAGGGGCTTCTTCTCGATGGGGTCCATGTGGAGGGAGCAGGGGTGCCCCCAGGTGGTGGCCAGGAGCTTCCCGTCCCGATTCACCCGAACCCCGCAGTCACCGGTGCGACCGGGATCGATCCGGCAGTACTTCGGGCAGAGCTGGCACTCCACCGGGCTCATTTATCCACAGAGTCCTCCGGGGCCAGGAGGAGAAGGAGGCCCCCGGTGAGCGCCGCGGCCGCGCCGCCGGCCAAGGTCCCGAGGCCCCCGTGGTAGATATCCCGGCCCTTGCCGTAGTCCCGGACATAGCCGCTGTCAGCCTTGTCGTAAGACGAATTGGCGTCCTTCATGCCCTTCACGCCGAGGCCGGTCATGACGCCCCCTGCGACCAGGGCTGCGCCTCCCGCGGCCAAGCTCACCCATCCCGCCACTCGCAGGCCCCCACGCGCCGGCGGCGGGAGGGGAACGGGGTTCGCCGTCACGCGCACGTCGTCCCCGGCGGCCAGGGTCACGGTGTCGAGATAGGGCTGATGCTCGGGGAGCTCCACCCGCAGATCGTGGTCCCCCGGAGGGAGCACCAGGGCCTCTCCCGGGGCCGCAGTCAGATCGCCTACGCTCACCAGCGCGCCCGCGGGCGCGTCCACGACAAGTCTCGCCGTCTGCAGCGGCTCCGCCAGCACCAGCTGCGCCTGGGCTGCCCGCCCAGGGGCCAGGGTCACACTCACCGTCGCCTTGGTCCGACCCTCCATGGTAGCCGCCACGATGACATCCCCCGGGGGGAGCCAGCGCTCCGCGGGGGTCTCGACGATCTCGGGGTGGGCCGCTCCGTCAATGGTGAAGGCAGCCCCGGCCGGCTCCGAGTCCACGTGGAGGCGAACGAGCCCGCGTCCATGGAGGGTTCCTCGCAGGGCCTTCATCTCCTTCTCGACGATGTCCGCGTCCGCGGCCCCCGGAGATACGAGCAGGTAGCGCCGGTAGTAGTGGAGCGCCGCCTCCGGCTCCTCCAGACGCACACAGGTCTTCGCCGCGTTGAACATGTACTTCGGCAGACGCGCCTTGCCCCAGGCCTCCTTGAAGAGGACCAGCGCGCCTGCGAAGTCCTTGCCGTCGTAGGCGGCCTTGGCCCGGGCGTCGAGCGCATCGGCCGCGGCGCGGTCATCCGCAGCCGCCGGCGACGCGGTGATGAGGGCCAGGGCCAGCGCGGCGATGATGGTTCGAGTCCCCATGGTGCTCCTACTTCAGCCCGTCCGTTGAAGACGGGGGCTCATCTCCCTTGAGGCCGTCCCGCTCGGAGAGGGGGATGGAGGTCAGCCTCGCGGAGACCGTCTTGTGGCCCCCGCGGAACTTCAGGGTCAGGCGACGCTCCTGGTGATCCGGTGCGCGGACCGTGATCTTGAGCCGGGCGCCCACGGGCCGCTCCAGGCGGCAGGGGCACGGGCAGGGCGCGCCGCCGGGGAGGGTGGCGACCGCGCCGGGTGCGCGGCTCGTGATCGTGATGGTGGCGTCTTCCACTGTGGGAGGGGCTTCAGCCCCGACATCTTCTGTGGGACGGTCGGAGACCGCTTCAGCCCCGACATCTTCTGTGGGACCGGAGGGGCCGGAGGCACCGGAGGCGCCCCGCCCCGAATCGGCCCGAGACGGGCCTCCCACATCAGGCTCAGCAAGGGGAGGGGCTTCAGCAACAATGTCTGTGGGAGGGGCGTCCACGCCCCGAGTCGGCCCTGAAGGGCCTCCCACAGCGGGCTCGGAGTCGGGAACAACGAAGATCTCGACCGCAACATCCGTCGCCTCACTCTGTATCCCTCCCCCCTTGTTGGGGGAGGTGGCGCCGTAGGCGACGGAGGGGGGATGTCGCTCGGCAGAGCCTTCCCACGGACGCCACACAGCGAACACCGCAGTCCCCAGCAGCACCCCCGCCACCAGCGCCAGCCAGGGCCCGACGAGTCGGACCGGCGGCGCGGCGCTCTGCCCCTCGACGCGCAGGATGCCGTCGCACAGCTCCGCTACCTCGGCAGCGGAGAAGGGCCGACGGGCGGGATCCTTGGCGGTGAGGCTGCGCATCAGCCGCCCGATGTCCCGGGGAACGTTCAGCTCCTTGGGCAGGGGCGGCAGGCTCTTCTTGATGTGCTGAAGGGCTACGGTTATCGGGGACTCACCCCGAAACGGGGGCTTCGCTACCAGGAGGGTGTAGAGGATCACGCCGAGGCTGTAGAGATCCGTCCGGTGGTCCAGGGGCTGTGACTGGACCTGCTCCGGGCTCATGTACTCCGGCGTGCCGAAGGTGGTGCCGGTGATGGTGAGATGGTGGTCCTCCAGGACCCACTTGGCCACGCCGAAGTCCAGGACCTTGGCGAAGTCAGGCTCGCCGGGGCGCTGGAGGAGCATGATGTTGTGGGGCTTGATGTCCCTGTGTACGATCCCCTTGCCGTGGGCCTCGTCGAGGCTCAGGGCCACCTGGCGCACCACGCGGATGGCCCGGAGAGGCTCCATGGGGCCCTCCCGCCGGAGGACCTGGTCCAGGCTCTCCCCGTCGAGGAGCTCCATGGCCATGTAGGTCTCGTCCTCCGGGGTGCGTCCGTAGTCGAAGAGGGTGACGGTGTTCTGGTGGACCAGGCGGCTCACCGCCTCGGCCTCGAGCTGGAACCGCTCCTGCGCCCCCTCCCCGTCGGCCACGTCCCGGCGCAGGATCTTGAGGGCCACCTCCCGGCGGGTGGAGTTCTGCACAGAGCGCCACACCTCACCCCAGCCCCCTGCGCCGATGCGCTCCACCAGGGTGTAGCGCTCGTCCAGGACACGGCCGGGGCCCAGGGAGAGCCCGGTCGCGTCGCGGATCGTCGGCGACGGCATGGTCTGGTCGTCGTCACGGAAGGCCTTGGGGGCCTCCCGGTCCTGGGGTCGGTCCGTCATCTGCAACTCACGTCGTGGTCCCCCCCGAGGTTAACGTCGTTTTGCGGCCATGGAAAGAATCCGCACCTCCAGATTTCCAGGCAAGCCAGCGAAGGGCCCGTCCGCGTCCCCGGGAGGAAGACCCAGGAAGGTGAGCCGTCCGCCTCGCTGAGCGGGCAGGTCCAGGTACGCCGCGTGCAGGGCAATACGGCGGGGACGGGGACGCCGCCAGTACGGTTCGTCACCCCCCGCGTAGAGGCCGTCCGAGGCCACGGGCGCGCCCAGGCTTGCCAGGTGGGCCCGGATCTGGTGGGTCCGGCCGGTGATCAGGTCAGCGAGGACCCAGGGGCCGCCGAGGCCATGGAACACCGTGCGGGCAGAATCCCCCCCGTGGATCCGGTGAAGAGCGCCGCTCCCGGCCGCTCCAACGGAGGGCCATCTCAACGTTCACCTCGTCCCCGTCCCCGGGGAGGTGGTGCTCTTTCATCGGCGAGTTGCGCGCCACGTAGATCTTGCGAACCGTCCGATCCCGGAAGCAGCGGCCGAGCCAGGTGGCGCCATCGGCGCTTAGCGCGGCCGTCATGAGTCCGGACACGGGCAGGTCCAGGCGGTGAACCAGCCTTGGTGCCTGGCCGGTAGCTGCGCGGATAGCGGCCTCCACCGACGCAACGCCCCGCTCCGTGGGCTGCGCCGGGAGGCCTGCAGGCTTCCGCACGACCACGACATGACGATCGCGATGGAGAAACTCCGTCTCGGGGATCTCCCCGGGATCGCCCCCGGGGGGCGGATCCACGCGGATACGGTCTCCCGCCCGCAGGGATCGGTCGGGGTCGTCGCAGGGGTCGTGTCCCACGGATACGCGCAGGTCGCGGCCAGGGGCGCGCCGGCGCAATCCGGCGGCACGACCACGATACGAGGTCGTCGCTGCTGTGTGGGGGATGTCACGTAAGTGAAATCAGGGAGGGGTGGGTCGGGTGGAGGCGGTCGCCCCCACCCGTCCAGAGCGCTCGCCTATTCCTCGACCACGAAGCCGGTGACCGCGCCCTCGATCGCGCCGAACTGGATGCCCACGGAGGCGGACTCCAGCTCGCCGTCGGGCTCGCCCTGGCCGAACTCGTCGCCTGCGTCGATGTCGGCCTGGATGAACATCTCCAGCATGCCGATAATCAGGTCCTTGGAGACGGGCAGATCGATGTCATCGGGCATGTTCTCCACGGCCTCCATGATGAGGGCCTTGGGCACTGCGCCGGCGATGAGGCCGTTGTCCAACGCGGTGGGAGCGCCGTCAGCCTCGGTGACGTCGGCTACGATCTGTGCACGCACCACGGTGATGGTCAGGGCGATGCCCTCGACGTCGAGGGCCAGGGAGAAGATCGCGTCCGGGCCGCCTGCGGTGAACACGCCGTCGTTGACCGCGGAGTTGGCGAAGTTGATCATCGGCTCGCAGGTCTCGATGTCATAGGACAGCGGGTCCACCAGGTAGTCGCACTTGGCGGCCTGGTAGTCGCACACGTCCTGTTCGCCGGTGACCTCGCCGAGGTAGAAGTACACCGGGAACTCGGTGCCGTCGCTCACGTAGCCAACGGTCTCGAAGAGGAGGACGATGCTGCCGTCCGCTAGGGCGCCCTCGAGCTCGGCCGCCACGTCGATGTACTGCCCCACCTGGCCGAGGATACCGCCGAGCGCGTTGTCGATGCCGTTCTCGCAGTTGCCCTCGGGCGCGCAGGTGGCCGGGTCATCATCCACGTCCATGCCGTGACCGGCGAGGCCGTCGGGGGAGATCGCCAGGAAGTTGACCTTTTCAATCGGGTCGTCGAAGGTCACACCGGAGAAGTCACACTCAGCGACACACCCACCGTCAGGGGTACAGTTGGGGGCATCCTCGGGGCACTCGCCGCACTCGCCGCCGCAGCCGTCGTTGCCGCAGATCTTGTCGCCGCAGTCGGGGGTGCAGACGCACATGTTGTCCACGCAGGCCCACTGGTCGCCGGCCTGGCACTCGCCGCAGGACTCATCCACGCAGCCGCTGTCGCCGCACTCGAAGGGCACGCCGTCCGCGGCGCACACGGGCTCGCAGACAGTGTCACAAGTGAGGCCATCCTCGCTGCAGGTCTCACCCTCGCCGCAGGCGCCGCACTCGCAACCTTCGAAGTTGCCGCAGATCAGCCCGTCGCAGGTGGCGTCGCAGGGATCCTCGCCCGCCTCACAGGTGTTTTCATTATTGCAGAACTCATCGTCGCCGCAGCCGCCGCAGTCGCAGTCGTCGACCATGCCACAGCCGATGCCGGTGCAGGCCAGGACGCAGGGATCGTTCGCGTCCACGCATATGTTCGCCTGGCAGGCTTCGTCGCCGCCGCAGGAGCCGCAGGTGCAGTCCCCGATGACTCCGCAGTCCTTGCCCGCGCACACGGTGGTGCAGTCGTCGCCGCCGTTGTCGTCGCCGCCGCTGCCGCTGTCACACGCAGAAATCGCCAGACCGAGCGAAAGCACGGCCACCAACACCATCCAGATAGACTTCTTCATCGTCCTCTTCCCTCCTGTGAAAGACACTCTCAACGCCTTGATAAAACTCGATTTCTTGTCCGTTTTCCGGAGCCACGCCGGGCCGGACTTGCACAGATGGTACACAACCACAAATGAAAATCAAGTCTTGAGCCGGCTGTACCAGGCCGATCGCATCTGAATCTCCTTGACGCGATCTCGATTTCATGATCTTCGCGTGGCAGACCGAGAGCCTCGGTTTGTGGATTCACCCCTGCAGTGACTTCTAAATCAAGGTGGGCTACTATTCGGTCCGTGT
>CAZNWW010000060.1:6965-11917 GCA_964576155.1 uncultured Myxococcales bacterium
AAGCCAAGACCCAAGAAGAGGCCTTCGAAGGCGAAAGCGAAGGCGCCCAAGACGCCGCCGCCCTCCCCCCGCGACCGCCTCCGGCGGTTCGCTCCCTGGGCCGGCGCGATCCTCTCGGGCACCCTCATCTTCCTGTCCTTCCCCGCGCCCGATCAGGGCTACCTGATCTGGATAGCGCTCGTCCCGCTCTTGCTGGCGTCCGCCGACGCCACACCCTCACGTGGTTTCGCTCTCGGCATGGTCACGGGCTGGCTGGCCAACTTCGTGGGCTTCTTCTGGATGGAGCACATGCTCGTCAGCTTCGGGCCCCCCTGGATGGCGGGGCCTGTAGCCTGGGTCGTCGTCGCGCTGGGCGCGGCGTACCAGGCCCTCCCCTATGGCGGTGCACTCCTGCTCGCGCGCGTCGCCGGCGCCCGGGGCCATGGGTGGGCCGCGGTCAGCTTTCTCGCCGCGTTCACGGGCATGGAGGCCTTTCATCCGATCCTCTTTCCCTGGTTTCTCGGTGACTCCCAGCACGGGATACCCCTCCCGATCCAGATCGCAGATCTGGTCGGCGTCTACGGGGTGTCCTTCCTGATCCTGGCAGTCAACCTGTCCCTCTGGACCCTGTCGGAGCGGTTCGCCCGGCGTCGCTCGGTTCCTCTCTGGCCCGCCTGGGCCGGCGGAGCTCTGTTGGTCGTCTGCCTCGGCTACGGCGCCGTACGAGTGGCGCAGGTGGACTCAGCGATGGAGAACCTGGAGCGCCTGCGGATCGGCGTGGTGGAGCCGGAGATCCCGATTTTCCAGGAGCAGCGCAAGCTCTACACAGAGGGCACCTCCCCGGTGCGGATCCTCCACCACAACCTCCTGCGGCTCCACCGGGCCACCCTTGCGCTGGACGCTCAGGGCGTTGACCTGGTCCTCTGGCCCGAGTCGGCCTGGTTCCCGGTCCTGTCCGTGGACGCGCGAGACGCACCCTTCGAGCACCTCGCCATAGCCGACGGTCAGGTGCACGCCCGGGAGGGCGGACCGTGGACATGGGTGGAGGCCCTGGCTGGGACCCGCTGGGTTGCCCTCTCGGGGGGCCGCGAGGACCAGGTGATGGCCGGCGGAGAGGGCGGCGCTGTGGCCCGTTGGCGGGACGGAGCGTGGGTGGTGGAGCACCTGCCCACGGACGCCACGGTCACCGCGGTCCACGCGCTCTGCGACGAGGAGACCGAGTGGAGCGGTACGAAGTTCGCGTCCTGCTGGTACCTCGCGGGCACCGAGGACGGAGCCCTCTGGTTGGACGGCGGCGAGGGCTGGGGCCGGGTGGACGCAGACGCGTCCTTCGCACCGGAGGTCCTGGGCGGGGTCTTCGGCAGCCACCTCACCGCGGCCGGGGCCGGCGGGGCGATCAAGATAGGCGAGGACGGCGGCAAACCCCTGGAAGGCCCGGCTGCGGCTGCGGCCGCGCGCCGTCACGATCTGGTGACCGGCGTCACCCTCGACGGCCTGAGTGCTGCTGCGGGGGTCGCGGTTGCGGTGGGTTGGACAAGCCAGCCCTACTGGATCTCGCGCAAGGTCCGGCGCTTCTATCAGGCTGCGTCCAAGCCCCCGGGCGGCGGCTATCCGGATGCCCTCCACGCGGATATCGAAGACTTCACGCTCCCGGAGCGAAATGCGCCCCAGCGGGGGACCACGGTGCCATTGCTCGTGGGCGCGGTGACCGGCGACCACGTGGACATGGACGACGTATCGTCCCTCGCAAACGCCAGGTACAACTCAGCGATCCTCGTGGACCGGGACGGTCGTGTAGCGGGGATCTACGACAAACAGTTCCTGCTGATGTTCGGTGAGTTCATCCCCTTCGGAGATCGCTTCCCCGTGCTCTACGACTGGATCCCCGAGGCCGGGCGCTTTACCCCCGGGGACGACCCGGAGCCCCTCACCTGGGAGGGCCACCGCCTGGGGGTGCTGATCTGCTATGAGGACATCCTGCCGGAGTACACCCGCAAGGCCGCGTCACGCGGTGTGGATATTCTCTTGAACCTCACCAACGATGCGTGGTTCGGGAAGACCGCAGAGCCGGCTCAGCATTTTGCCTTGGCCACCCTGCGCGCCGTGGAGCACCGGCGGTGGCTGGTACGCTCGACCGCCACGGGGATCAGCGGCGCCGTGGATCCGGTGGGACGCGAGGTGGTGCGGACGGATCTCTACGAGGCCGAGACCTTCGTGGTCGAGGTCACCCTGGGCGGAGGGGAGACGGTCTACCAGGCCGTAGGCCCTCTCCTGCCGGCGCTCTGTCTCATGCTGTCGGTCTTCCTCGCAGGCTTCGCCCTTCGGGATCGACGGCGCAAGACGATCTGAGAGGAGGTTTCATGGACGGATACCATTTAGCGATGAGCGGCACCTTCCTCGTATACCTGGGCTTGCTGCTCTTCATCGGCTGGCTCGGGGATCGCCGCCACGGCAAGGGCTACGAGGACTTCGTCACCGCGGGCAAATCCATGGGGCCCTGGACCACTGCGCTGAGCTCCGCAGCCAGCGCCGAGTCCGTCTGGGTGATGCTCGGGCTGTCAGGCCTCGGGTACTGGAAAGGGGTGGCCGCGTTCTGGGCCTCGCTGGGCTGTATTCTGGGTTTCGCGTTCAACGCGGTCTTCGTCATGGTGCGCATGCGCCGGGATTCGGACCGCCTGGGCGCGCTCACCCTGTCCGACTACATGGAGTACCGGCTCGGGGATCGCACCCGATGGCTGCGGGTCTGGTCCGCGCTCCTCATCGCCTTCTTCATGTCGGTCTACGTGGTCGCCCAGTTCGTCGGCGCAGGCTCCCTGATGCAGGAGATGGAGGTCTTCGGCGCGGGCACCCCCTACTGGGCGGGTGTGGTGGTCGGCGCCGCGGCGGTCGGACTCTACGTCCTCATCGGAGGCTACGCGGCGGTGTGCTGGACCGACACCCTCCAGGGCATCCTCATGGCCCTGGTCATGGTCGGCCTCTCCGCCTACGCCGTGGTCGAGGCCGGCGGCTTCAGCGGGATCGCCGCCTCCCTCGCCGGCACGGACCTGGCGAGTTGGAACACCGTGGACGGCGTGGCCTTCGCAGGCCTGGGTTTTGCGGTGAGCCAGCTCGCCATCGGCCTCGGGTACCTGGGCATGCCCCACGTGGTGGTCCGCTACATCACCGTTCGTGATGATCGCGCGGCCGTCCAGGCTGGCTGGATCGCGATGGGCTGGTCCGTCCTGGTCCTGGTGGGCTCCCCCCTGCTCGGCCTCGCGGGCCGGGCCCTCTTCCCCGAGGTGATCGACTTCAACCCCGACTGCGCCTTCCTGGCCACAGAGCCCCAGAAATGCGCGGAGCAGTTCCTCCCCTTCTTCGCCCGGGAGTTCCTGCACCCGATCCTGGCGGGGATCGTCCTCGCCGCGGTCACCGCAGCGATCATGTCCACCGCGGACAGCCAGCTCATGTACGCGGCCACGGCCCTGGTCAACGACGTCTGGCTGAGGCTCCGGCCCGGGGCGGCCCGCCCTTCGGGACGCAACCTGATTCGCATCACCCGCGCGGTGGTCATCGGGCTCAGCTTCGTGGCCATGGGCCTGGCACTCCTGAAGCTCCAGCTGATCTACACCTTCGTGCTCTTCGCCTGGGGCGCGCTGGGGGCCGCGTTCTCTCCCGTCGTTCTCCTCGCCCTCTACTGGCGAGGCCTCACACGGACCGGGGCGTTGGCCTGCATGATCGTGGGCCCCGCGGTGGTGATCCTCTGGAAGGTCTTGGAGCTCCCCGTCTACGAGCTTATCCCCGGGGTGGCTGCGGGGACGGCTGCCGCGGTGCTCGGGAGTCTGTTCACCCGCGGGCGAGAGCTTTCGGCCACGCGGCCCCATCCCCGCGAATGAGAAGGGGTTTGACACCCGCGCGAGGTCGTTCTACACTCGTCCCCCGGAGCCCTAGCGGGGCCTGAATTCGATCATCCGGTCCGGAGGAAACTCGATGGCTCAGTTGCGTGTGATCATCCTCTATTTCCTGATTATCGGCGGCATCGTGATCGGTCTGCTCTACTACGTCGACGCTGAGCGGGTCACGCATCACGAACAGGATCTCCAGCCCTCCCTCAAGTCCGCGAGGCTGGCCTACGAGGGCCTCGTAGCGCAGCGCCTCGCCCAGCTCGAGGACTTCGCCCGGGACGTGGAGCGGACGGATCTGGCGGTCTTCCTGGACGCGCTCCACGACTTCCGGCCCGTGATCCGGAAGGTGGGGAACGATCGGCGCGAGGCCTTCCCCGGCATGCCCACGCCCTCCGCGGCCATGGAGCAGCGCCTCAAGAAGTTCGTGCAGGACGCCGCGGGGGATGAGATCGAGAAGTTCCGTGCGTTCCTTCGTGCCGGGATCAAGGACATCCCCGAGGGGATCTCCCAAGAGGACTACGTAGCGAAGCTCGGAGACATCTTGGTGAGCTGCATGGCCGAGCAGGAGCCCTGGGATGTCTGCTACTTCAAGCTGACCTACTACCCCCTGTCCCTGACGGTCTTCGGCAAGCTCGAGGAGCTCTACGAGGATCGCCTGCCCCAGCTCTTCCTCCTGGTGGACGAGGACGGCCAGACCGGACGTATCGACATCCGCAACCTCTCCAGCCTGCTCAGGGGGGACAAGGAGACCGACCTCTACCGGGAGGCCACCCAGTACGACGCCCACCGGATCCAGGACTTCGCCCGCTACGTGCCCCAGATCGAGGCGCTGCGGACCAACGACGACCCGAGCGCGAGCGTTTTGTTCTCCGACAGTGATAAAAAGACCTATCTGGCGGTGGTGCGCCGGCTCATGGGCGGGAGCGGCGCGGTCCGCGGCTACGTGGTGGCGGGCTTCGAGGTGGACGGGGTTCTGGCGAAGCAGGACACCCGCAAGATTATGGGTGTACGGCCCAGCCTGGAGCGCTGTGAGCAGTACCGCTTCGCTGGAGAGGGGAACAGTGAAGACGCCCCCCTCTCCGAGGAATCTTG
>CAZNWW010000061.1:0-11728 GCA_964576155.1 uncultured Myxococcales bacterium
GAAGCGAATGCGTTCATGAAGCAGATCGCCACGGCCTCCACGCCCTCACTCCGAAACAAGTCGACCGCGGCGCGGACATCGTCCAGGGCGATGGGCTCCAGGACCTCGCCCTGACCGTCGAGGCGTCCCGAGACCGGGACGCGCAGGTGCCTGGGCACCAGGGGCACCACGTTGGTGTAGCGGTTGTCGTACCGCTCCTCGCGTATCCCTCGGCGCATCTCGAGCGCGTCCCGTACACCCCGGGTCGTGATAAGGCCAGTCTTCGAGCCGGTCCGGGTGAGAATCGCGTTGGTCGTGACCGTGGTCCCGTGCACGATGGTCTCGATGCGGCCCGTCAGTTCACCCAGCCGGAGCCCCAGGCTCTCGGCGATCTCGGTCAGGCCGTCGATGAGCCCGATCGAGGGATCCGAGGGGGTGGAAAGGACCTTGTAGATGCGGGGCTCCTCGCCCTCCCGCGTGAGCAGGAAATCCGTGAACGTGCCCCCTACGTCGATGCCCAGCTTCATGGTCATCCCGGCCCCCTCCTTCGGCCAACGGGTGCCAGTAAAGCAGGGCCAAGGGACCAAGTCAAAGGGAAGAAATAGAGGGGCTGCGGGGACCGCGTAGCGTGTTTGACACCGGGGGGTGCTTGGCGTAGCTTGATCAAGACCTCAGGCCGGCAAAGGAGGAGCCCGTGAGCGACGATATCCCCATCGGGAAGAAGTTCAACATGCTCTCCCAGATCCAGCGGGCCAGTCACTTCGAGTGGCTGGAGGCCGCGAAGCACTTCGCCAGGGAGGGCACCACCGAGCTCGAGCTGGTGAAGAAGTTCTGGGAGATCGTGGGCCGCGACACCTCGGACGGCTACCTCAGGCACATTGATCCCAATGAGCCCCTGCCCCGCCAGATCGCCGAGAGCTTCGTGTTCTCCAGCCAGTCCATGGGCGAAGACGCGGTGCTGGTGGAAGGCGCCGACGAGAACGAGTGCTTCGCCCGCCACAACGGCTGCCCCTGGTTCGACTGGCACAAGCGACTCGGCAAGCTCGATCAGGATCTGCCCGGCTGCGACGCGTGGCTCGAGTCGTTCATGGATATCATCAACGAGAAGCTCGGCACGAACGTCCAGTGGGCCACGATCAAGTCCCTCCCCGACGGCGACGACATCTGCCTCCGCCGATTCTGGGTGGAATAGGCTCTCTACGAGATAGGGCGATTCAGTCTTTCCAGATCTCTTCCTGATTGAAGTCCCTGGCGGACGCCCCGGCGGTCTCCTCCTCCCTGCGGATCCAGGCCTGCACGCGGTCCCGGCCGTACTCCGCCTCCCAGGCTGCGAGGATCTCGTCCACCGGGACATCCGCACGGGTTCCGTGATCCGCAATGTACTCCATGAATCGCCGGTCCTCTGAGGCGTACGCCTGGAAGACCGCGTCGGACCGGCCGTCGAAGTCCAGCGGCTCCACGCCATGCCGCTCGCAGAGCTCCCGGTTGAACGCGGGGGTCGCCTTGACCCACCGGCCCTCCAGGTGGAACTCGACGTAGCCGTGGTACACGAAAGTGTTTGTCCCCAGCATCTCGATCAGCTCCCGGGTGGCCAGGTGATTCCGCACCGTGGCGTAGCCCAGGCGCGTGGGTATGGCCGAGGCGCGTCCCAGCGCGCAGAGGAGGGATGCCTTCGTCACGCAGTACCCCCGCTTCAGGCGGAGGATCCGGCTGGCCCGATAATGCTCGGGGAGATGGAAGGGGACGTAGGGGTCGTACCAGATCCCGTCCCGCACAGCGAGGTTGAGCGCCACGGCCCTCTCCAGCGGGTCCGTGAACTCTCCCGCAATGCGCCGGGCGAACGCGACGATATCCGGATGGTCGCTGTCGATGATGGAGGTAGGTCGCAGGTAGGCCGGGTCCGGGACGATGTCGTCTACTTCCACGCCTCCGCCCCCGCGACCAGCGCCTTCAGGTTGTTCGATAGATGCTTCTTCGGCGAGATCGCGGTGACGGTGGTCTTCAGGCCGTCGAGATCGAATCCATCAGGATGCGCTGCGACGACGAAGCCCAGGAGCACCAGGTTCGCGGCCAGGGGCGCGCCGACCTCTGCCGCCAGCCCGGACGCGTCAATGGTCCGGACCGTGATCCCCTTGGAGTCGAGGGCCGCGGACACATCCGGGTCCAGGAAGTCCGGACCGGGTGCGTTGACGATGCAACGCGATTCGGGCCGCATGAACGGGAGGTGTCGGTAGGTCTCCGCCGCCTCGAAGGAGAGCAGCCAGTCCGCGGTTCCGGTCCGCACGAGGGAGCTGCGGTAGCTCCCGATGAGGAGATGGCTCACCACGCTGCCGCCCCGCTGGGCCATGCCGTGGGTCTCGCAGCCCATGGTCGGGAGCCCCGCATCGGTGGCGCACCTCGCCAACACCCGGGTAGCGAAGAGCACGCCTTGGCCGCCTACACCGGCGAGGAGGATCCGCCCCTTCATTGCCCTTCCTCCAGAACGATCGCGCCCCGGGGGCACGCGTGTACGCAAGCGCCGCACTCGATGCAGAGCGCGGGGACGATCTCCAACACCTCACGGGCCTCGTCGAAGCTGAACGCGGGGCACTCGAAGCGCTTGATGCAGATCTTGCAGCCGTTGCAGTCCTCTGTGACCGCCACCGGGGTCCGGTCCGACTCCAGGGGCCGGTACCCCACGACGCAGGGCCGCCTGGCGATGATCACCGAGACCGACCCGTCGTCTGCACGGGAGGCCTCGTGGGCCTCCCGAACGAGCTCGATCATGCCCGGCACGTCGTAGGGATCGTGCACCCTCATCCAGTTGACGCCGCAGCCCCTCACCGCGTCCTCCAGGGGGATGGTCCGTCCCCGGGATCCGTCAGCGCGGATACCCAGCCCCGGTGTGGGCTGCATGCCGGTCATCGCAGTAGTCTGGTTGTCAAGGAGCACCAGGACGAAGCGGGCGTCGTTGTACACCGCGCTGAGCAGGCCGACCATGCCGGAGTGGTAGAAGGTGCTGTCCCCCATGGTGGCCACAACGGGCTGGCTATCGCCGTCCTGTTGGTAGGCCTGGCGGAATCCCGCGGCCATGGTGATGCCCGCACCCATGGCGAGGCAGGTGTCCACCACGCCCAGGTTGACGCCCAGGGTGTAGCACCCGATGTCCGAGGTGTAGATAGCCTTCGGCAAGGCCTTGCGGATCGCAAAGAACGCGCTCCGATGCCCGCAGCCGGGGCAGAGGGTCGGCTTGCGGGCCGGAAGCTCGAGCCGGCTGATCGCGTCGGTCAGGCTCGAGATGTCTCTCTTCGGGAGGGGGTCCAATCCCAAATCCCTCAGCGCCTCGGACAGGATCATGTGGACCCGCCCCGGAACCAACTCACCCTCGCGCGGGACGTGCCCTGTGGACCGCCCCCGGATAGCGTAGAGGTTCTTCAGGTGCATCTCGATGACCTCGTCCGTCTCCTCGACGACGAGGACCCTGTCCACCTGGGACATGAACGTGTCCGCCAGACCCCTGGGGAATGGCTGGGGCGCTCCCAGTTTCAGGACCGGAATGGTCTCCGTGAGTCCCTCCTCCTCCAGGATGTCCACCAGATTGGCGTAGGGCACGCCGCCGGCGATGAGTCCGAAGGGATATCGCTTCCCGTATTCCAGGTTGTGGTAGTTGTACTTGGACATGTGCGCGAAGCGATCCCCGATCTGGTCGAGCTTCTGGCTCAACTCCTTGTGCAGTTCGTAACGGTATCGCGGGGTTGCGGCCCAGCGCTTCGAGTCCTTCTCGAAGGCAGCCGGTCGGTCCAGGCGGACCGGCTCCCGGAACCGAATCGGCTGACGCGCGTGGCAGACCCGGATGCCGGGTCGGATCAGGACGGGGATCCGGAACTCCTCGGAGAGCGCAAACGCGTCCGACACCATGTTGCGCGCCTCCTCGGGGGAGGAGGGATCGAACGCGGGAACCTTGATGAAATGGGCGAAGAGGCGGGAGTCCTGCTCGGTCTGCGAGGAATGTGGGCCTGGATCATCGGCGGAGATCACGATCAGTCCGCCCACGATGCCGGTGTAGGCAGCGCTCATGAAGCTGTCCGCCGCCACGTTGAGGCCTACCTGTTTCATCACCACCGTAGCGCGCTTGCCCGCGAGGCTGGCCGCGTACGCTACGTCAAAGGCCACCTTCTCGTTGGTTGACCACTCGGTGTAGGTGGGGAGGTCGTGCATCTTCACGAAGCGGACCACCTCGGGGAGGATCTCAGTTGACGGCGTACCCGGGTAGGAGGTCACCACCTGCACCCCGGCCTCAACCAGGCCCCGCGCAATGGCCCCGTTTCCCAGGAGAACTTCTTCCGTTGGCAGTGTAGTTTCCATGTCCCTCCGTCCGCGGAGGACAATAGACCAATCCCTTCGTGGGCCGTCAAGCGAAAAGACGGGGATGCTCAGGGGAAGCCCGGGGTGTAGAGAAGTGCTAGAAAGTCAATTCGAGGCCGGCGCGGAACTCGAGGGGCCAGTAAGAGGTGGGATCTCCATCCTTGAGGTAGATGGTGGTGTCCACCTCGGCGAAGACGCCGATGACCTTCATGAACTGGTAGTCGATCCCGAGGCCCACCAGGAACCCCCAGTCGAAGGGGCCATGGACGTTGAGCGGGATGGCGCCCCTCAGATACACGAGGGGCAGGTCGATCCGAACGCCGGGGAGGATCTGGATCTTCTGATCGATATCCTCCATGTCCATGCGCATGGCCAGATCGATCTTGATCATCTTGAGCTTATAGAACATCAGGATCTCGAGATCCAGGTGGGATCGGTCCACGTCCTTGTCCCTGAATATCGCCCCGATCCCCGCCGAAGCGGCTACGCCGAAGTCTGCAAACGCGGGCGCTGGGGCGAGGATGATAACCATCAGGAGGATTGCCGCCGGGAGAATTGTCTTCATGGGAATGCTCCTCTCAATCAATGCACGTCCGACGTCTCGGAGGCTACGCCATTCATCCGCGGTTGCCAAGGCGGGTCTGGTCCGTATATTAGACCGAACCCGCGGGAGGCAGGTGCGGATGAAACGCGACTACTATGAGGTGCTGGGGGTCGGCCGGGACGTGGACGCGACGTCGCTCAAGAAGGCCTACCGGCAGCTCGCCATGAAGTTACACCCGGACAAGAATCCAGGGAACAAGGAGGCGGAGGAGTCGTTCAAGGAGGCCGCAGAGGCCTATGAGATCCTCTCCGACTCCAAGAAGCGGTCAGTCTATGATCAGTACGGGCACGACGGCCTCTCGAACCAGGGCTTCTCCCGGGGCTTCTCCAGCTACCAGGACATCTTCTCCCAGTTCGGGGATGTCTTCGGGGACATCTTCGGAGGGATCTTCGGGGGCATGGGCGGCGGTCGCGGGCGGCCCCGCCGCGGCGCAGACCTGCGCATGACCCTCGAGATCACCCTCGAGCATGCGGTCTTCGGGACCGAACGCACCGTGGAGGTCCCCCGGCGGATCCGGTGCAAGGACTGCGAAGGCACGGGCGCAGCGCCGGGGAGCATCAAGACCTGCATCCAATGCGGCGGCGCCGGGCAGGTGGTGAGCCGTCAGGGCTTCCTGACCCTCTCCATGCCATGCCCCAGATGCGACGGGCGCGGGAAGGAGATCGGCCAACGGTGCGGCACCTGTCGCGGCGAGGGGACCGAACGAAAAGTGGACAAGGTCGAGATCAGCATCCCTGCGGGCGTCGACAATGGCGACACCCTCCGAGTCTCCAGCAAGGGAGAGGGGAGCATGAGCGCCGGGCCGCCCGGGGATCTCTACGTTGAGCTCCGGATCCGGGCCGACCACCGGTTCCAGCGCGAAGAGTGGGACCTGCACACCTCGCTGGAGGTGCCTTTCCTGAAAGCCCTCGAGGGGACGAAGTTGACCCTGGAAACCCTGGACGGCGAAGAGACCCTGGAGATCCCGGAGTGCGCCCAGCCCGGGGACGTGATCCGGCTGCGGGGCAAGGGGGTCCAGAGACTGCAGCAACGAGGCCGGGGTGACCTCCACGTTCATTTGGACGTGCGGTTCCCGAAGAAGCTGAGCCGAAAGCAGCGCAAGGCATTGCAGGACCTGAAGAAGCTGTTCTGACCGCGGGCTGTGCCCGTCAGGAGTTCATTCCCTTCCAACTCGGAAGATATACGATAACCGAACGGCTCCGCATCGGGGGTATGGCCGAAGTCCTCGAAGGCAGCTTCATCGATGAGAAGGGCGACCTCTCCCGGATCGCGCTCAAGCGTCCCCTCCCCGAGGCCTCCCCGGACCCTCGAATGATGATGATGTTCTGGGAGGAATGCGCCCTCATGGAGCGGGTACAACATCCGGCGTTCCCCCGGTTCATCGAGTCAGGCATGGCCGCCGGGCAGCCCTATCTGGCCATGGAGCTCCTCCGAGGGCAGCGCCTGCGGGACATACTCAACGCGCGGCCCGACGGGACCGTCGGGGCCAACGCGGCCACCTGGGTCCTGGTGGCCGCAGAGATCGCCGAAGCCGCCCACAGCCTCCATGGGCTGCGGGGCGAATCAGACCGGAGGATCCTCCACGGAGACATCAACCCCTCGAACGTCATGATCGACCTGGAGGGGCGGGTCCGCCTCATCGACCTGGGGATCGCCGCCGGCATCGCCCGGGGCATCACGGATATGCTCCCAGGACACCGCCTGTACCACCCACCCTACCTTGCTCATGACGAGGCGTGCCCGGACGTGGACCTGGACACCTACGCTACTGCACGGGTCCTGGTGGAATGCCTCGCCGGACAAGACGCGAGCATCGCCATGACCCGGGGCCTCCCCGAGACCCTGGTGACCGTCCTCTCCAACGCCCTGGACCCAGGGGGCATGTTCGTCTACAAGGACGCCGCCCATCTTGCGCAGGATCTTCGTTCTTACATCCGCAAGGATCGCGTCCCCAAGATGCGTCGTGAGTTGCAGAAGCTGGCTCTCGCCTGAGCTACCGGCCTACTTCCCTCTTCGCTGATACATAGCGTCGGTGGGATCCTCTTCGTCCGGCTCCGGACCGATGAGGCGACGCCAGACCTCGGCCCGCTGGCGGGCCTTGTAGGATTCGTGGTTCGCGGGACCCCGCTCGTTCTCCTCCCAGGTTTTCAAATCGAAGATCTGGAACTCCACGGGGATGAACACGATCTTGCCGAACTCGAGGAGCGCCGGGTCGTGGAGGTCCTCCAGCAGACGATCCACGCGGTGTGGGATATCCGCAACGAAGCTGATTACATGGAACTGCGGATGCGTGAACTCGTTGAAGAGCTTGTAGCGCTCCTCCCCGAGCGGCACCTGCAGGTCGCCCTCACCGCTGAGCCGCGGCAGGAGCGTCCGGGTGGCCAGGAGGTTGTTCCGGGACTCCTCGGGGATGATGTGATTGAACGGAATCAACCGCTTCTTGAGGAAGTAGATGATCGGGACGATGTCCACTATCTCCTTCGCTACGATGCGGAACCGGAGCTTGTCGTAGACCTGGGCAGCGGTGGAGGACTCCTTGGAGAGGATCTTGGTGAGGGTGGACCCACGGGTCTTGTGGGAGCAACGGAAGCTCTCGATGCGGAAGCCGATGGAGCGCATGTGCTTCACGGTGTCGCTGACCCGGGTCTCGACCTCGTCGAAGAGGTCCCGCTCCGGCACCCGCAGGCGGATGAAGAGCTCCCGCGCGTCCAGGTGGTTGAGGACGTGGAACACCTTCAAGAGGGTGCAGGCCTGGGGCTGGATGTGGGAACGCCCCGAGGCCACGAGGAAGAGATTCTGGAACCTGGAGGGTTTCAATAAAACCCGAGGCAGGGTGACCTGGAACTCTTCCTTGAGGTAGTCGATGGTCCGCGCGTGGAGGCTCTGGAGCCGTTCCCGATCCGCTATATTGTTGGGGTTGTATCCGTTGACCCGGAGGAACTCGTTCACCGCCGGGACGGTGTGGAGGTTCATCCGGTGCCAGTCGATCACAGAGCAGCCGGTGAGGAAGACCCCGATCTCCTCGACATCGCCTGCGCTCAGGTTCTCCGATTGGAGGAGCCGCTGTAGGCTGAAGTCCAGTGAGATGAGGTTCTCGGTCATTGCTTTCCCTGTATCTTGAGTTCGGGAACCATATCAGAACCTGTTGAAAGCTCAAGGAGTTTTTTACGTTCAGGGGTTCTGCGGACGGTACCCCGCCGGCAACAGGAGATCCTGCCGGACCACGGGGTGCTCGGCAGGGCTCCGGACCGCCTCCAGGAGCCTGGTGAGGCACTCACCCGGAGCCCACCGGGTGGGAAGGTACGCGTGGGGCAGTAGATTACCCTCGGTGAAGCGCGCCTTCTCCCTGGTGATCTCCTCATGGGTCTCCCGGGTCGTATGGAAGACCGCATCCAATCGGCGCTCCGTGGGCAGCCCGTCCAGCCCGGAGGTATTCAGGACGGCCTCCGGGTGCCGGACAGTCCAGCGCGGATCCACAGGGAACTCCATGAAGAGGGTCCCCTTGATCATGGCCAGGAGGGCACCGGTGACCACGACAAGGGAGATCAGGTTCGACCGCAGCGTTGCGACCCGGGCGAAGCGCAGGATCCCGGCGGCCATCAGGAGCACCAACGCGGGCGCGATGATCATGGCGCTCGCCATGCGCCGCTCGTCCCAGTCCTCCTGGAAGCCCCACCAGAGGTAGGACAGCACAACCCATGACAGGAGGAACCGGGTCAGTCGCCGATCTTCACGATGCAGCGGCGACACCCCGAGGAAGAAGGTCGTAGCCAGGAGCAGCCCGAATCCCTTGGCGAGGGCCATGGGCATCCCCAGGAAGTTCGGATATGGGAAGTGGGGCGTCCGGACCACGCTGTCCCGCAGGGGGAAGTTGAAGAGCGCGCCGGAGTCGAACTCCCAGCCCGGGAACGAGTGATGAAAGAGGGCCGCGCTCCCTGGCATCACCTCACGCGGGTGCAGGAGGATCGAGCCGAAGGCTATCTCCTTCCAGTAAAGCGCCGGGACCAGAGCCAGCACAAACCCCAGGAGGACGAAGCCCCCGTCCGCGATCCGGGACAAGAGGGTCTCTCTTCGGTCCGTCGCAAGCATCAGGAGAATCACCGGACAGAAGATCACCGCTGCGTTCTCCACCGCGACCAGGGCGCCGTACAACATCCCGAGCAGGAAGTAGTGTCGCGCGGGGTCCATGAGGAGGTACATGACCGCGGCCGCCAGGGTCGTCGCGATGAAGGCCGGATGGAGGCTCTGATACGACAGCATGAAGGGATTGATGCCCGCCAGGAGCTGCGCGCAGAAGGCCAGCCAGCGGCGGCCGAAGACCCTCGCGGTCATCCCATAGATCAAAAGTGAGAGGATCGCCGGGAAGATTGCGTAGAAGAGGTGCGCCCCGGCGGGGCCGAAGAGCCGCAGCGGGACAGCCAGCACAGCCGCCCCGCCGATGCACTGGTCCCCGGTGGCGCTGACGCCGGGGCCGAAGGCCATCACACTGTCGGGTGCATGGTCGCGGGGTTGCATCTGAACCGGCGCGCCCTCCGCATCGACGATCTCCACGTTCCGATCCGCCAGGAGCAGAGCGGGCACGTAGAGGCGGGCGTCCGAGGGGGTCTGGGCCGGGCCCTGGTAGTTCACCAGGTAGACCGAGAAGATTACAATCGCTCCCACCATCCCGAAACGACTCGGGTTCTTCTTCGTGGTGATCCTGAACTCCTCGAACCGCGCCATCACCGAATCCTCCGACCTGCGATCCATAGCACACCGGCGAGGATGGGGAGGCCGGCGAGATAGGTCAACCATGGATTGAAGTCCATGCGCGGCAGGATCACGTATCCGAGCAAGGCTGCGACGCCCATGGCGAGGGTCGCGTAGGGCAGCTGCGTCCGCACGTGATCCATGTGGTCCGAGCCCGAACCGATGCTCGAGAGCATCGTCGTGTCGGAGATGGGGGAGCAATGATCGCCATAGACGGAGCCATCCAGCACAGCCCCCGTCGAAAGGAGGATGATGAGCGGCGCCATCTCCATACCGGCGCTGGCGGCTGCGGCCAGCGGGACCGCCACCGGGAGTAGGATCGCCATGGTCCCGTAGGATGTCCCGGTCGCCATGGCGGAGGCAGCGGCGACTCCGAAGACCGCCAAGGGGACCCAGAGGGGATCCACGCCCTCGAGGAGGGAGATCAAATACTGGGCCGTGCCCAGTGCCTCGGGGCCCGTGGTCCGCTGGAGGGCCAGGGCCATCAAGATGAGCCCGATCGCGGGGAGCATGCTGGACATTCCGGTTACGAAGGCTCGACCGATCTCCCGCCAGGTGAGGAGCCGCTGGCCGATACAGAGCGCCACAGCGAGGAGACAGCCCAGGACCCCCGCCGCGACCATGAGCGGTCCGGTGTCTGTCACGTTGGTGAACGCCTTCCGCCACCCATCGAGAGACAGGACATCCGCCTCCCCCGGAGCCAGGGTGGCTGCGCCCGCCATGTAGAACGCTGCGAAGATGGCCACCAGCACGGCCCCCACGGGGAGCGCAGCGTTATACCATCGCAGCGGGATCCCGTCCTTCGTGGAGAACGCGTTGAACGCGGCGCTGGTCATGGGCCGACTCCCGGGCGCGATGAGCGTTCCGTCCCGCCGGGCCCGCTCCTCTGCCCGCCGCATGGGTCCGAAGTCGCGGCCGGTCGCGGCGACCACGAAGACCATCATCAGCGCGAAGAAGCAGTAGAACCGATACGGGATCAGGTGCAGGAAGACCCCGTAGCCGCTTGCCGCGATGATCGAGAGGTGGGCCATCTGCTCTTCGAGGTACTGGATCTCGATGCCGATCCAGGTCGAGACCAGGGCTACGGAGGCGACGGGCGCGGCCGTGGAGTCCACGATGTATGCGAGCTTCTCCCGGGAGATCCTGTATCGATCGGTGAGGCTCCTCGCGGTGGTGCCCACCACCACGGTGTTGGAATAATCGTCGAAGAAGACCACCGTCCCCATGCCCCCGACGATGGCCTGGGCGCTCCTGCGTCCACGGGCGAGGCGGGAGACTCCATCCACCAAACCGGCGATGCCGCCGCAGCGGATCAGGATCCCGACCATGCCCATGAGGAGGAGGGTGAAGACGATCATGGACATGCTCCCGACGCTCCACAAGGTCGGGAGGGTGTAGGTCCATACGGTGTGGAAGAGTGAGCGCGCCGGGTCATGCGGTCCGGTCAGGGCCGCGCCCAGCCATACGCCGATGAAGAGAGCCAGGATGATCCTGCGCCACACCAGGGCGACGAGGGTCGCCACCAGGGGCGGCGCCAACGCAAAGGGACCGAAGGCGACCCATGTATCCGCGGTCCGGGGCAGGAGGGCGAGGAGCCCGGCGCAGACCGCCAGGAGGGCGATGGTCGACAATATCCGGCCCCGGAGTGCCGAGCTTTCCTTTCCGCCGTTACCGCTCATTCTGCCAGCACCTCGTTCATCCAGGTGGCATACGCGGGTGCGATCTCGGCCAGCTCGGTGCGTGCCGCCTCCAGGGCGTCACCCTCTCCCTCGACACCGGCCAGGAGGCCCTCGAGGACCCGAAGGATCGGATGCCCGGGCGCAGCCTCGGACAGGTGAGACAGCTCCACTCGCGCAGCAGCGAATCGTCCCGTCCGGGCGAGGAGCAGGGCCCGGTCCAAGCGCGCCACCAGATTCCACGGCGCCAGCGAGATCGCATGGTCGTAGCGCGCAAGTGCTGCGTCGAAATCGCCACGCCGCTCGAGGCACACACCCTCCAGCAGCGCCGCAGCGGCCCGAACCCGAGGTCAGCCGGGAGCGCATCCGGGTGTTC
>CAZNWW010000062.1:0-9610 GCA_964576155.1 uncultured Myxococcales bacterium
CAGTGGCGTGATGCCGCGATCGTCCCCACTTACGGCGGCGGGACCGTGCCGGATTCTCACCGGCTTCCCACACCTCCATCCGAGACAACAGCAACCTATTTCGAAAGCGCTTAGCTGTCAAGGGGTTGGGATCTGGAGGGGGGGGGGATTTAACCTGATCATCTCAAATCCGCAGGCATTCAAGCCCTACAGGATCCACAGGGATCCAACCCCGCAATTCCACGATCAAAAATCGCCTTGGGGATCGACTTTCGGATCCCTCAGCATGGTACCTCCATGGGGTAGCAAGCCAGCCGTTGTCCAAATGTGTTTCTTTTTGTTTTCAGCATGTTACCTGGATCAATATTTTTTTTAATCGAGCATTGACAGGATCCACGGACCCGGATAAACACATAAATGGAGTTCGAGGCAATTTGGGTCTCGGGCCCTTCAGAAACGGCTGAATTGATCAAGAACGCGCAACCGAGGCCGCGTACGGCGGCGAGGTTTGCCTGTACCACGATCCTGACAGCCGATTCGCCTTGGGAGGGGGAATGAAGCAGAGGCCAACGGATCAAGAAAACACTGCGGACCGCGCAGACGCCGCGTTCATCACGATCCGCAAACGCGACGGCCGCCTGGTGGACTTCGAAGCGTCGAAGATCACCCGCGCTCTCCTCAAGGCGGGCGAAGCCACCGGGGAGTACGACCAGGCCGCAGCCCGCCGACTCACTATCCGGGTCCTGACCACTGCGCAGGCGGTGCTCCAGGGAACGACCCCCACCGTGGAGGATATCCAGGACATCTCCGAGGAGGTCCTCCTGGCGTCCCCCTTCAAGCGCACCGCGAAGGCCTACGTCCTGTACCGTGATCAGCACGCACGAATCCGCCACATGCTGGAGAAGGCCGACCTCGACCTCATCGACCGCTACCTGGAGCGGCTCGACTGGAAGGTCAAAGAGAACAGCAACATGGGGTACTCCCTCCAGGGCCTGAACAACTACATCTCCAGCGAAGTCTCCAAGACCTACTGGCTCAACAAGATCTACACGCCCGAAATTCGAGAGGCCCATAGTATCGGTGACATCCACGTCCACGATCTGGGCCTCCTGTCGGTATACTGCGTGGGCTGGGACCTCCAGGACCTCCTGCGGTCGGGCTTCAAGGGGCCGTCGGGCAAGACCGAGAGCAAGCCCGCCCGTCACTTCCGGACCGCGCTGGGTCAGGTGGTGAACTTCTTCTACACCCTCCAGGGCGAAGCTGCGGGCGCGCAGGCCTTCTCAAACCTCGACACCCTCCTCGCCCCCTTCATCCGCCGCGATGCCCTCAGCTACAAGGAGATCAAGCAGGCCCTCCAGGAGTTCGTCTTCAACGTCAACGTACCCACCCGCGTGGGCTTCCAGACCCCCTTCACCAATGTCACCCTTGATTTGCAGGCGCCCTCCACTCTCAGGGACGAGCCGGTGATCGTCGGCGGAGAGACCCTGGACACCACGTACGGCGAGTACCAGGAGGAGATGAACCTCTTCAACCAGGCCTTCCTGGAGGTCCTGGCCGAGGGCGACGCGAAGGGACGGGTCTTCACCTTCCCGATCCCCACGTACAACATCGACAAGAACTTCGACTGGGACGCGCCGGGCCTCGAGCGCCTGTGGGAGGTCACGGCACGATACGGTATCCCTTACTTCGCGAACTTCGTGAACTCGGACATGTCCCCCGACGACGCGCGGTCCATGTGCTGTCGACTCCGCCTGGACCTGCGCACCCTGGAGAAGCGCGGCGGCGGGCTCTTCGGCGCGAACCCCCTCACGGGCTCCATCGGCGTGGTGACCCTCAACATGCCCCGCCTGGGATTCCAGGCCGAGGACGAGGACGACTTCATGCAGCGCCTGGACGCGCTCATGGAGATCGCACGCACCAGCCTCGAGACGAAGCGCAAGGTCCTGGAGCGCTTCGCCGAGAAGGACCTCTACCCCTACACGAGCTTCTACCTGCGCAACGTCAAAGCAAACCACGACAGGTACTGGCACAACCACTTCTCCACCGTCGGCCTCGTGGGCATGAACGAGGCCTGCGTGAACCTCTTCGGGATGGACATCGGCACCGAGCGAGGGTCCATGTTCGCAGCCCGGGTCCTCGACCACATGCGGGATCGTCTCACCCACTTCCAGCAGGAAACCGGGAACCTCTACAACCTCGAGGCCACCCCCGCGGAGGGGGCGGGCTACCGCCTGGCTCGGCTCGACCGCCAACGCTTCCCGGACATCATCGGCGCCTGGGACCCGCCGGGCACCCGGGGCGGCCCACCCTTCTATACCAACTCGACCCAGCTACCGGTGAACTACACCGACGATGTCTTCAAGGTCCTGGACCTCCAGGATCACCTCCAGACCCGCTACACCGGCGGTACGGTCCAGCACATCTTCCTGGGTGAGTCCGTGGCGGATCCCGCGGCGGTGAAGAACTTCGTCCGCACGGTCTGTGAGAGCTACCACCTGCCCTACTTCACCATCTCCCCGACCTTCTCCGTCTGCGGCGATCACGGATACATCCGGGGGGAACACTTCCGCTGCCCCGACTGCAGCAAGACCACCGAGGTGTACTCCCGGGTCGTGGGCTACCTGCGACCCGTCGCCCAGTGGAACGAGGGCAAGCAGGCAGAGTTCAGCCTCCGGACACGATATAATATCGGTGGTGAGAAATGAGAATCGGCGGCTTCCGACCCTTCACCTTGAGCGACTTCCCCGGCTGCGTCGCGGCCATCGTCTTCACCCAGGGCTGTAACTTCCGCTGCTCCTACTGCCACAACGAGGGCCTCCTCTGCCACACCCCTGAGAACGGCAGGCTGGTCACCCAGGAGGAGGTCCTCGGCTTCCTCACCAATCGGAGCGGACACGTCAAGGGAGTGGTTGTCACTGGCGGCGAGCCCACGACCCAGCCAGACCTGCCCCTATTCCTTCTGCAGTTGCGGGCCATGGACCTGAAGGTGAAGCTGGACACCAACGGCTCCAACCCGCAGATGCTGTCCCAGATCCTCCTGGAGGGCCTGGTAGACTATATCGCCATGGATGTGAAGGCCCCCTGGGACGCGTATGGACGACTCACGGGGGTTGACTGCGACGTGGAGGCGATCCGACAGTCCATGGACCTGGTCATTCGCAGCGGGGTAGAGCACGAGTTCCGCACCACCCGGGTGACCCCCCTCCTCAGTCCCTCGGATATGGACCGCATCAGCGCCCAGATCCCCGATGGCTCCTACCATCGGCTCACGGCCTTCCGGCCGGATTTGGCGATGGATCCCGGCCTGGCGGCCGCTAGCTAGTCCTGGCAGAGTGGCTTGAGGTTCTCCGGGGTGCGGCGGCGGAGGGCTCGCAGGAACCTCGTGGAGATCTGAGTTGCCTTGACGCCATCGACGTCGCCGTCAGGGCAGGGCAGCGCGCCCCCGGCCATCATCCCATGACCGCCGCCCTTGCCGAGCCCCCGTAAGATTCGCTTCATCACCCGCTCTGCGCCGCCCCTCGGATCCGTGGTGCGCAGGGAGAGGACCATCCGGCCGTCGCAGAGGCCCGCGACCAGACACCAGGAGATGCGATCCATGGCCACCAGGAAGTCCGCCACCTCCGCGACCACCTCGGCGTAGGGAACCTCTCCGACGTGACAGATCACCGTGTGGCGGCCCAGCTCCATTCGCTGGAGCGCCCGGGAGATGGTGCGGTAGTACTCCCGACTCCTCACCGGGTGGCGGATCCGCCCCAGCAAGGGCTGACGGACCCGGGGCGTGAGGAGCTGCCAGGCCTCCCGGTCCTGCCGCGTCGCCTCCCGCTTCAGGTCCTGGGTCTCGGAGAGGATCGCGTACGCTGCCGCGGTAGCCAGCGTAGCGTCGGGCTCGATGCCGAAGGCCCTGACGTAGTCCAACGCAAGGGTCGTGCAGCACCCCTCGTCGTGGCGGACATCGACGAAGTCAGCGTCCAAACCCTTTCGGCGGCCGTGGTGATCCAGGATCACGTGGGCGCGACGACCCTCCGGGAAGGAGTTGTTGCCCGCGCCCGGTTGAGTGTCCACCAGGGCATAGCGATCAGTGGCGAGGTGGCGGACGCGATGCCTCTCGAGCCGCCGCAGGGGAATTCGCAGGATCCGAACCATGGCCTGGTTCTCTGCCCGTCCGAGGTTCCCCCCGTGGACCAGCAGCGGCCGCAGGCCCAGGTGCTCCCCGATGCGCCCCAGACACATCCCGGCCGCGATGGTGTCCGGGTCGGGGTTGTCGTGGAGATAGACTACGAACCGCCGCCCGCCCTCGAGGGCCGCGGCGAGGCTGTCGATTGCAGGGGGTTCACGCACGATGATTTCGCTCCTCGCTCGGTTCGCACCCAACCATAACCGCTCATCGTCCGGTGTGCACGGAGCAACCTCGTCGTGCTTGCCCTTCGCAGTCCGAGCCCCTAAGTTCCTTCACATGGGACAGGAACATGACCACGGCCATGAGCACGCACACGACACCACCGGAGTCCCGGCGGCGCGTCTCTTCGGGGTGATCCTCCTCAACCTGATCATCACGGTGGTGGAGTACGTCGCCGGAGTCCTGTCCGGGAGTCTCGCCCTGATCTCCGACGCGGGGCACAACCTCTCGGACGTCATGGCCATGATCCTCGGATACGCCGGCGAAAAAATCTCGGCCACCCGGCCGGACCCCCGGCGCTCCTTCGGGCTCAAGCGCTTCGAGATCCTCGTCGCGGTGGTGAACGCCCTGACCCTGGTGGTCATCGGGATCTATGTCCTGGTGGAGGCGGTGGACCGCTTCTCGTCCCCCGTGGACATCGACACCGGGCTCCTTATCCCCGTGGCCCTGGTGGGCCTCGTAGCGAACTTCGTCTCCGTGGTGATCCTGCATAAGGATAGGGACCGAAACCTGAACCTCCGAGCCACCTTCCTGCACCTCCTGTACGACACGATCTCCTCCGGAGCGGTGGTGATCGTGGGGGTGGTGCTCCTCTTCCTGCCTGGCTGGACCTGGCTGGACCTGATCGTGAGTCTTTTGATCGTGGTGATGATGCTGTGGAGCTCGGTGGGTGTCCTCAGAGCCGCGGTCCGGGTGCTCCTGCAGATCGCGCCGGAGTCGGTGAACCCTGATGACGTCCGCGCGGCGATCCTCGACCTAGATCCTGTCTGCGACGTCCACGGGCTGCACATCTGGTCCGTGGATTCACGAGAGGTCTTTCTCTCCAGCCACGTTCGCCTGCGAAGGCCCGACGCCGACGTGAACGCAACGATTCGGGAGATCAACGCGCTCCTCGCCGACCGTTTCCACATCCGACACACAACTCTCCAAGTTGAAACCGACATACTCTGCGACCCAGACAGTGACAACGACTGCTGTGGAACAGGGCGACAGTAATGGAGAGCAGGCCCCGATGAACGATAACGTCCTCCTGGCTTTCGGTCTCACCCTCGTTGCCGGCCTGTCCACGGGCATAGGCAGCGCGATCGCCTTCTTCGCCCGCCGAACCAACACAAAATTCCTTTCAGTGTCCCTCGGGCTCTCGGCAGGGGTCATGATCTACGTCTCCTTCATGGAGATGCTCCCGGAGGCGATCAAGAGTCTCGGCGAGGTCTACGGAGAGACCGGCGGCACCTGGGCCGCGCTTGGTGCGTTCTTCGGCGGAATGCTCATCATCGCGGTCATCGACAAGTTCGTCCCCGACGCAGAGAACCCGCATGAACTCCACAAGGTCGAGGACATGGAGGACGCGCCGAAGGACCCGAAGAAGCTGATGCGCATGGGGCTCCTGGCCGCGACGGCTATCGCCATACACAACTTCCCGGAGGGCATCGCAACCTTCGCAGCGGCCCTCAAGGACCCGGCCATCGGGATCTCCATCGCGGTCGCCATCGCGATCCACAACATCCCGGAGGGTATCGCCGTCTCGGTGCCTATCTTCTACGCCACCGGCGACCGCAAGAAGGCCTTCCTCTACTCGTTCCTCTCAGGCCTGTCCGAGCCCCTGGGCGCGCTCCTGGGTTATTTACTCTTCCGGACCTTCCTCTCGGAGGAGCTCTTCGGATACCTCTTCGGCGCAGTCGGCGGGATCATGGTGTTCATCTCTCTGGACGAACTCTTCCCCGCGGCCAAGGAGTATGGTGAGGGGCATCTGGCGATCTACGGCCTCATCGCGGGGATGATGGTGATGGCGGTCAGTCTCGTCCTCATCTAGAAGCCCGCGGAACTTTTCTTTCATCTCAGAATCTGTTCTTCTACGGGCGACTCAACACAAGAACCCGACGGAGGTCATCATGCGACGCCTCATCCTCGGCCTGCTCTCAATCCTCCTGGCACTTCCGGCCACGGCTCAAGACCGGCCGCCACCGGCCCTCCTGGTGAAGACCGACGACACCTCGAAGCCGCTGCTCCTCAAGCGAGTAGCGGCCGAGGCCCGGATCCACGGCAACGTCGCCGAGACCCGGCTGACCCTGACCTTCGGCAATCCCCTGGATCGGGTCCTCGCCGGGGATCTCTACGTCCCCCTCCCCGAGGGCGCCACGGTGAGCGGCTACGCGCTGGACGTCGCCGGGGCCATGGTGGACGGCGTCGTGGTCGAGAAGGACAAGGCCCGCCAGGTCTTCGAGGCCGAGGTCCGAAAGGGTGTCGATCCCGGCCTGGTCGAGTGGACCAAGGGCAACACCTTCAAGACCCGGGTCTTCCCGATTCCCGCGGGGGGCAGCCGCACGGTGATGATCAGCTGGGTCTCGGAGATCCTCCCCGTGGACGGGATCACACGCTACCGCCTGCCCCTCGATTATCGGGATCCGGTGGACGACTTCTCGGTGCGGATCGAGGTGGTGAAGCCTGGCGAAGCCCCAGCGGTGGAGGCCGGTGGCCCGAAGGGGCTGGCCTTCGAGGCCTGGCGGGACAGCTTCGTCGCTGAGGCTGTGGTGAAGGGCGCCCCCCTCACCGAGGATCTGGTGGTCCGCCTCCCAAACCAGCCTGCAGATGATGCGGCTGAGGAGATCGCCGAGGACGGCACCTGCTACGTTCAACTCGTGGACACACCGAAGGTCCCGGGGGTGACCCAGAAGAGCAAGCTCAGCCGGGTCGTGGTCTTCTGGGACGCGTCGGGCTCACGGGGATATGGGGACCACGCCCGCGAGATTGCGCTCCTCGGCAAGTGGCTCTCATCACTCCCCGGGACCATCCAGGTAGACCTGGCGATCCTCAGACACGCCCTCGAAGTCCGCCGCTTCAAGGTGAAGAAGGGCAAGGCGGGGAAGCTCCTGACAGCCCTTCGCGAGGTGGCCTACGACGGCGGCACCCAGATGGGCGCTATTGCCCCTCTCAAGTCGTCGAAGGCGCCGGATCTATGCCTGCTGTTCAGCGACGGACTGTCGACCTTCGGCGCCGAGGAGCCGAAGGGCCTGGACGCCCCGGTCTACGTGATCTCCGACGACACCGCAGCGAACCACCCCTTCCTGCGGCACATAGCGCAGAGCACCGGCGGCGCGTACTTCAACCTCCGCCGGGTCGGCGACTCGGACGTGCTGCAAGGGCTGGGTTGGACTCCCTTCTCGTTCCTTCGCATGGAAGTTACCTCCGGCGACGTGGACGGCGTCTACCCCGACGGTCCCCGCCCCGTGGCCGGGGCCTTCACCCTCGCTGCCAGGCTGCGCTCCGACGACGCCGAGGTGGTGCTGCATTACGGGTACGGCGCGAAGACCTTCGTGAAGATTCGCCATAACCTCACCCGGGAAGGCGCGCCGAAGGGCGCTCTCCTCGAGATCTTCTGGGCCCAGCAACGGATCCAGGGCCTCCTTGCCCTCCCGGAGAAGAACCGGGACGCGCTGATCCGGGTGGGACGCCGGTTCGGCCTGGTGACCCCGGGGACCTCCCTCCTGGTGCTCGAACGCCTCGAACAATACGTGGAACACAAGGTCCCGCCGCCGAAGTCCCTCGTGGACATGCGGAAAGAGTACTTCGAGATCGTCGAGAACCAGAAGCGGGAGGCCGACGAGCTGATCAACTCCAAGAAGGACGAGGTCCTCACCCAGTGGAAGGAGCGGGTGGACTGGTGGGAGAGAGTCTTCGAGTACCCACCGGACTTCCGCTACGGAGCGGAAGATGGGGAGAAGTCCGCAGAACTCCTGGACAGCGCGGTCATGGGCCTCGGCTCGGGCGGCAGCGCAGCCGGGGCCGGACGTGTGATGGTGGAGGAGAGAGAGGTGGGAGTCATGTTGGACGCCCCGGCAGCGGCGCCCCCTTCCCCGGAGACCCGCCCGGCGCCGAAGTTGGCCATGAAGAAGACCAAGAACGGGGGCGACCACGGCCCACCACCTGAGCCGAAGCCCCAGATCATCATCAAGCCCTGGGATCCCGAGACCCCCTACTTGAAGGCCATCGCCGCAGCTCCGAAGACGGACCGCTTCTCGGCCTACCTGACCCAGCGCAAGGAGCACGGGACCTCCCCGGCCTTCTTCCTGGACTGCGCCAACCTCTTCTACCGCGAGGGGCAGGCTGATCTGGGCCTGCAGGCCCTCTCCAACGTCGCAGAGTTGGAACTGGATAACCACCGCCTCCTCCGGGTCCTGGGGCACCGGCTCGCGCAGCAGGGCGAGCTGGCCTATGCAAAGGCGATCTTCGAGGAGGTGCTGCGCCTGCGCCCGGAGGAACCCCAGTCCTATCGGGATCTTGCCCAGGTGCTGGACCGCATGGAGATGTTTACTCGGGCCATGGAGCTCCTCTACCACGTGGTCATCCACGAATGGGACCGCTTCGACGGCATCGAGATCGTGGCCCTCATGGAGCTGAACCGGGTCATCGCCCGGGCGAAGCGGGCTGACGTGAAGGACATCCCGGTGGACGAACGCTTCGTGAAGCTCCTGGACACGGACGTCCGCATCGTCCTCACCTGGGACACGGACATGACCGATATGGATCTCTGGGTCACCGAGCCATCCAATGAAAAGGCAGATTACTCCCACAACCGCACCACCATCGGCGGCATGGTCTCCAGGGACTTCACCAACGGCTACGGACCCGAGGAGTACTTACTGAAAAAGCGGCTCTCGGGTACCTACAAGATCGAGGTCAACTTCTACGGATCGTCAGCGCCGGAGCTCACCGGCCCCACCACCTTGCAGGTGGAGGTCTTCACCAACTTCGGCCGCGCCGACGAGGAGCGCAAGGCCATCACCCTGCGCCTGGACAAGGCCAAGGACGTGATCCACGTCGGCGAAGTGGCGTTTTAGACCCACCGGGTTACGTTCGCACGCTCACGTCTGGGATCGGACCGGAGGACGTTCGCACGCTCACGTCTGGGATTACCCTGGCGTCCTTCATTCTTCATCCCAGACGTGAGCGTGCGAACGCCTATAGGAACGAATCCAGGATTTCAAGGATCTCTTCGAGGATCGGATGCTCGTCCGCTGCGGGCGTCCGAGCGTCGCCGGGGTAGTAAAGGATCGACCGCTCACCCGCGAGGAAGGCCTGGCTCTCCGGAGTCCGCTCCTCGGCGACCAGGGCCAGCGGACCGTGGAGGCCCGGGCCGGTCAGGTCCAGACCCGGACGGCCGCCGGGACGGGGCGCCGCCTCCCAGCCGTCGAGGCGCTCAACGAGCACAGCCGCAACGGCTGCCCAGTCCACCCC
>CAZNWW010000062.1:9620-11725 GCA_964576155.1 uncultured Myxococcales bacterium
TATCTGGTGGAATAAGACTGCGTCGTCCCGGGCTCGGGGGGAACCCGAAGCGCGTCCATCGCCACCCCGACTTCCCGGTCCAACCCGAGTCGTTCCTCGATACCCCGCAGGATCGCACCGGTCTCGGCCTCGGGGGACGCAGCGACGATCTCGATGAGGGCCTCGAAGACGTCCAGGAGGGCGAAGCCCCGCTCTTCGAGGCCGCGCCACCAGGCATGGATCTCCATGAATCCCGGGTCGTCCGCGGGGATGGCGGTCCCGGGGATCAGCCGCCGGGCCATGCGATACATCCGCGCCACCGCCGCATCCTGAAATCGCCAGGGGACCTCGGCCTCGTCCCAGGATGTGATGCAGCCCGAGTCCAGGAGGTCCTCTGCCTGGGTCACGATGAGACCATGGACCTCGGCCAGCGCGGTGATGGCCCTCCCGGGCAAGAGCTGCAGCGCGCTCCCCACGAAGGCAGACGGAACCCGGAAGCCGTGGCGCCGGAACTCCCTGACGTTCAGGCGCAGGTCGTCCAGCGTAGTCCAGGGCGTGAACAGGATAAAGCCGAAGCCGTCGCCCTCGGGGGGCCGGAAACTTCTCGGGAAGGCCCCGCGCAGCTCCCTCAGGAGTTCGATGCCCCGATCGATGGTCTCCACCGTGAGACCCTTGTGGAACCGATCGTTCTCCGCCGGTGAAAAATTCTCGATGCCCATGTTCCACAGGTGGAGGCAATGCCCCGCCACGTCCATGCGCGGGAGGAGGTCCCGCAGGGCATTCTCCATTCGAACGAACTCATCCAACCGACAGCCGATGCGAAACTCCGAGGGGGGCAGCCCGGCGGAAAACAGGGCCTCGAAGAGCTGGTCGAGGCGAGGCAGGAGGTTGCTGCCCCGCACCAGATACTCCCGAGTTCGGAAGGCCTCGGGGAGCCCGGCCTCTGCGGCCAGCACTTGGCCCACGGCCAGCGCTACAGCGTCCCCGTCGGGGAGGTCACCCTTGACGTCCGGACAGTCACAGAACGCGCAGCCGACATCACGAGAGCAGGTAGAGAGAGCCACGTCCGCGTACCAGGGGTTCCCCTCCAACGGGCGGACATAAACGCACTCCGGGCCGGCGGTGACGTGGGTGAAGGGACGTATATCGACGGCCCGCTCATTGAGGGCTTCCTTACCGAACCAGGGCGTCGCCTGCTCCTCGATGAGCCTGGTGGGATCGAGTTCGTGGCTGGGAACCCCCAGCCAGCGGCAATAGCCCCAGAGCGCCCGGCGTCGATGCAGGATGTCCGACATGGAGAAGCTCGACTTTGGTGCTGCGGCGCGCAGGGCCTCCCAGAGCCCTTCCTCGAGGCGCTCGTTCACCATCACATGGGTCGGCTCCCAATCCCGGAGGATCCCGACGAGGGAGTCCCGATCCTCGGGGGGGAGGGAATAGACGAAGGGATTGCGCCCCGACGAGACGGGGATCGCCTCCACTCCTGCGCAGATCCAACGGACCACTCCCCCCAGCTGTCGCTCGAGACCCGCGGCGAAGGAGTAGTACTGGCTGCGGTAGTTCCGGTACCGGTCGTCCGGGAGGATCTCGAGAAGCAGGAGCCGTCGCGCCATGGTCAGTCCTCTGTCAAGCGCACCCGCAGAACGGACGCGGTCTCGGCGCACACGGGCGCCGCAGATCCCCGGCGGCACCCGGCGACCCAGAGCACCCGGTCGTCGTGGTCCTCGAGGATCCGAGGGAGGGGCCGCCGATGCCGGGGGATCCTCCCCTCCGAGAGGAGGTCCGATACCAGCCGGGTATGTCCTTGGAGCCCAAAGGGCTCGACCCGCTCACCGGGCAGCGGCGGTCGGAGCCGGAGGGGAAGCGGCACGGCCCCCCGGTCGAACAGAACCTCGAATTTCGGATCGGTGGTGGGGTCTCCGGGCTCCTCTACGGAGACTTCCAGGACACCGATGGGGGTGGGGTGACGACCCGGTCCCTGGATCTCCACGGCCGACCATGCCGAGACCTCTGCCGTGGCGCCCAGATGGAGGTGATCCCCGCGCCGGGCCGCCCGGAGACCGCCCGGCAGGTTCGCGCTGCGTCCCTCCGCCCCGGCGGCGAGATCCTCGAGGATCTCTATATGGCTC